>CALAGJ010000106.1 GCA_937892395.1 uncultured Parafilimonas sp. | reverse complement strand
CTACACGACGCTCTTCCGATCTTTTGGATAAACCATATTTGAGTGTATTAATCTTCTTATTGAAGGTTTGTACAGAAAGATGATACGCTTCGCTATTATTTGTAGCCTTTGTAAATAGGAATGAAGAAGAATTTTTAATTCTGGATGATGTTGATTCAATTTCTATTTTTTTAATAGCAGCAATGTCATTAGACAGTTCTGCATTTGAGAGATTAATAGGATTTGATGACGCATCTTGCTGCACAATTAAAGTAGAAAGCATTGCTAGATCAGCATTGATTTTTTCCTGTGCTTGCAAAATGGTATTCTGTGTGAACTGAGCTGGGCTTAATGGTGTAAAATTATTTGTTTCTTTTTGAGCATTTCCTATAGTAGTTTTAACTTGCTTTTCTGTAATGGGTTGTGGTAATAAATTAGAACCTTTACTTATTACTGTATCTGGAGCTGGCTTTATAAGCACTGTACCCAAAACTAGTGCACTGACTACAATTAAACTGATAATTGGAAGTGCCGGCCATCTAGATGGTACCCTTGTTTTCCGGCTGATATTTTCCCAGGTACGATCAGATGGATACAAGAAAAAGTTATCCGCCTCCTGCTGTAGGAAGTATTCAAACTCGTCATTATGAAAATATCTCTTCAAATTAATTGCTATAATTTATTTAAACCGATGGACCAACTCATCACCTGTTTTGGTTTTTCGATAATATTCCTTCTAATCAACATTTGATGAAGCATCACTTTAGCACGTGTGAATTGACTACGACTGGTGCTTTCTTCAATTTCCAGCAAATCTGCTATTTCTCGATGACTGCATCCTTCAATGGCATACAGATTCAGTACTGTCCTATATCCTAATGGCAATTGTCTGATACATTCTACTACTTGTTTTGCTTGTAGTAATGATGAAATAGACTCTTGTTTATCAGGAATGCCAATGGCATACTCTATATCAAAAATTTCTTTGAACTTTTTATGCTTTTTCAAAAAATTGATACAAGTATGTACTACTATTTTTCGTATCCAACCTTCAAAAGAACCCATATTTCTGAAAGAACTTATTTGGGAAAAGATTCTGATAAAGGACTCCTGTAGCATATCTTCTGCATCTTCTCTGCTATGCGCAAAGCGATAACATACCCCCAACATTTTAGGGCTATACAAATTGTACAGTTCTCTTTGCGCTATGGGATTATCTTGCAGGCAGCCGGCCAATATTGTATCTTCCGTCATGCAAAACCTTTATTACGCCCACAAAATAGACAATTATTATGATGAAATGCTGCTTTTAAAAAAAATGATGATAAAAGGAGAATTCTTTAGAATGGCAATCCAATACCTAATTGAAGTGCATAGTTGTATCTGGGTTGGGAATTGGTATAATCATAATCTCTATTTTTCAAATTCAAAGCATCTCTCAAATTGGCCCATCCACCATTACTCAGTCGGGCAGGATCTTTTAATTTAAATCCTAAATCAAACCGAATAATAAAAAAGTTGAAATCTAAACGAAGACCGGTACCAAATGCTACAGCAATGTCATCATAAATATTTTTAAAATCAAACAGTGATTGAGGATTTTCTGTGTCTGTTCTCAGATTCCAGATATTGCCAATGTCAGAAAAGATGGCACCATCAATATCTACTGCGCTAAAATGTGCCATTTGAAAACGGTATTCTAAATTAGCTTCCATTTGAAAATCTCCATATCGATCTCTGAAAATTGAAGAAGAAGTATCACTTAATAAACTACTTCCTAAGCCCAATTGTCTTAGTGGCCATGCACGCATACTATTTGGGCCTCCGGCAATAAATTGCTTAAAGAATGGTAGTGTTTTTCCAAAGCGAGGATCATTACCATAATTGTATCCGGCACCTACAAAAGCCCTTGCAGCAAAGGATCTATTATTTACTGTTCTTATCCATCTATAGTCCACTTCTACTTTTACAAACTCATACACTTCATTTTTAAAAGTTTGTAATCTGCCAAAGGGATAAGTGAGTTCCGTAGATAGCCTAATATAATGGCTGATAAAAGGATTCTTACTTGGAAAGTCGAAATTAAAATTTGATTGAGCACTTACTACATATCCTGTGTTAAAGGAATTGCGAAGCAAAGGATTTTGAGCAAATGCATCTTTTAGACCCTGTAATGTATCCAGATTGTATAGCTCAATATTCAGCAGACGATAAGTACTTGTAACCGTGGGCTTTGGTTTTTTTAACCAGTCTTTACGCCATTCCCAGCCAATATTTGCAATGGCTGACCTCAGTAAAAAGAAGTTGATTCTATCTGAGTATGAAAAATTGGTGTTTATGATTGTACGTCCAAAATTGATATTGTCTTCATAATTTTTTTTCTCGAATAGGCCTGCCAAATGTGGTATAGAAAATGTTTTATTTACTGATAACTGTGTGGATTGAATTAGGGTAGTGGTTTTATCAAAACTAAATTCTACACCGGTTCGAAATGATGTAGAAGACTGCGTAGCACTGTGCAACACGTTTCTGTTTCTGTAACTAAAATTTAGAGAAAGACCTATTAAATTACTCGAACTCAAAAAATCGCCGGTATTTCTACTCGCCTCCAGATTGCCTGTAAATTTATACTTGCTATCGGGGTAGAGGTAATAATTGAAATCGATGGTATCTGCTGCAAGTTTTGGCGTTACTTCTACCTGCCTCCAAGTGCCGATTTGACCTAAAGTATTAATAATTTTAAAATAATTTTTATCGTTGTATAGTGCTCCTTTTTTTAAATACTTGTAGTATTTAAAAATTTTTGGTCTTACAAAAAAAATATTTTGATAGACGTCAAAATCTGTTCCTTTATAATACATCAAACTGTCAACACTTTCTGGTATGCTATCATTATTGATATCTGTAAAAAAGTGAAGGTTACCAATATAAAATTGCTTCAAAAATGAAGTATCTGTATTTTTTAAGGAGGTATCAATAAATCTTCGCTGAGTAAAATTTACAATACATGTGGGTTTTTCTAATCTTTTAGCAGCAGCTTCTGCTATTTTTATTGCTTGCTCAAAAGGATCAACAGTAAGGTCTAATAGCAATAAATCTGTTGTATCTGTTTCCGCTATCAGGTTTTCTCTTTTAAAGTAATAATATCCATTGTTTCTATAGAGAGCTGTGAGGCGATCAAGCTCAGATCCCATTAGTTCCTTAGACCAAGGTGTAGTCTTTGGCATAATGAATGATTTGCTCATTGCTTCATTTGTAAGTCTTTGCAAGTGTAGGTTTGCGAAACTGCTATCTTCTTTTTTTGCAAGTGAATAAACTGCACTATCAATAATAGTTTGTTTACCTGTGTTTACAAAAATGCCCACAGCCTTTCTTTGCTGCGCAATACCTTTTTTTATTTTTATAGATGTAAAAGAGGTATCAGAAAACTGGGTATTAAAGTAACCTTGCGTAAAAAGATAGTTACGCATATACTTTTTTGTAATAGGCACTAGACTACTGTCAAAAATGGCAGGTTTACGCATCCTGTACAAGAAGATAAATCGCTGCTCTCTGTAAGCTATTAGACTGTCTGCCCAATAATTTTGAAGATTTTCAAGTAGCCTTATTTTTTCAGCTTTAGCAAGTGGGTTAACTATTTTTACAATATTGTTGAAAACAAAGGGAGTATCCATTGGAAAATTGATGACCTTTGTTCCGTTGTATAATTCATTTTTACCAATAGAAGCCTGGCCATTGCTTTGATTTATAAGCAGCAAGTGCAATAGCATTGAAAGCCATAGTTTATTATGTTTAACAATTGATATCAAATTCATGCAGTATGCTTAGCAGAAATGAAATTAAATATATTCAATCTCTAACCCGTAAAAAAGTACGTGCCCACGGTTCTGTATTCATTGCCGAAGGCGCAAAGATTGCAAAAGAAATGCTACACAGGGAAAGTACCATAGAAATAAAAAAAATTTATGCCTTGCCCCACTGGGAAAATGAATTAGAAAAATATAAATCAGTAGCAAATATTGTAACTGAAAAGGAATTGGCTCAAATTTCTGGACTTCATACACCGAGTGAAATAATAATACTTGCTGAAAAAAAAGAACACAGTTTTGAGGAAGTAATTACACAAGGATTGGTTTTGGTATTGGATGGCATTCAAGACCCTGGCAATATGGGTACCATTATCCGTACAGCAGATTGGTTTGGTATCAAACATATAGTGGCCGGGCATGACTGTGCAGATCTATATAACCCAAAAGTTGTACAATCTACGATGGGTAGCATTATAAGGGTAGATGTAGAATATGTGTCTCTTGAAAATTGGTTGAAAAAGCAGCAACTACCTGTATATGGTGCAGTATTGAATGGTAGTAAGATGAATCAGCTGCAACCAATTTCAGATGCCATTCTTTTAATTGGTAGTGAAGGAAATGGAATTCAGAAAAATTTGGCATCCATGATTACTCACCCTATCACCATATCGGGTGATGGGGCTGCCGAATCATTAAATGCAGCTGTGGCAGCCGGCATTCTAATGGCTTGGCTGACTTCTAAATTTTAAAATCATTGCGTTTAGCAATATGCCTAATTCTGCTTTGAGATTCCTATTTTTTATAATCGGGTAAAAAGATGCTGAGCTGGCAAGTTTTTATTTCCGCTGCATCATTACTGCAAATAATTACAAGACGGTCATTGGTTTGGGATTGTAATAAATCTTGATACATCTGAATACCTTGTAGATCCAAATTGGATGTAGGTTCATCTAATAGCAATGCAGGAGTGTCTGAAAAGAAAGCCTGTGCTAATTTGAGCCTCTGCTTCATGCCACTACTAAAATATTGTATTTGTTTTTCTGCTGCATCTGTTAAGCCAACTGCATGGAGTATTTCCCTATTTTCAATATTGTTTTTTCTACTTTTAAATACAAAATGAAAATTTAGCAATTCATCGGCAGTCATTTCTTCCACAAGCTCCATATAAGGTGCCGCCATTGCAATGTACTCATGTATTTGATAGGGGTCATCAATGCTTATGCGGAGTTGCCAATCAATATTGCCAGTGCTTAGTTTTACATTGCCCGATAGGGTTTGAAGTAATGTACTTTTGCCTGAACCATTTGGCCCGGTTATAGCGTAGTGATTTCCCGAAATAAAGGTTGTGCTCAGCGATTTGAATATCCAGTTTTGATTGTATCGCTTTGAAGCTTGATTCAGAACTATTTTCATTGAATCAGATTATGGTATCAGCTTAATCCTCTGATTGAGTTTCAGCTTTACTAAATCGCTTTATGATTCCTCTGGTACTATCCTTTATGAAAGTTACAATTTCATCCCTTTCATCAGAAACAGGAAGTTCTTCTTCAATAAACTCTAAGGCTTTTGTTGTATTTAAACCTTTGTTGTAGATGATACGATAAATATCTAAAATAACATTGATAGTGTCTGTTTCAAAGCCTTTCCGCTTTAGTCCAATACTATTTACACCACCGTAACTCAAAGGCTCCTTTACTGCTTTTACATAAGGAGGTACATCTTTTCTTACCAAGCTTCCACCAGCTACAAATGCATGTTGTCCTATTTGTACAAACTGATGTACGGCAGATGTGCCACCTATGGTTACATGATCTCCAACTGTAACATGGCCTGCCAATTGACATCCATTGCTAAAAATACAATAATCACCAATATGACAATCATGTGCCACATGGGTGTATGCCATTAGTAGGCAATTTTTTCCAACTTTGGTTTTCCATTTATCATTGGTACCTCTATTGATGGTTACACATTCTCTAATTACAGTACCATCGCCTATTTCTACATAGGTTTTCTCTCCATTATATTTTAAATCCTGCGGTACCGCAGAAATAACTGCACCAGGAAAAATGCGACAGTTCTTACCAATACGTGCACCATCCATAATGGTAACATTACTGCCTATCCAAGTACCCTCACCAATTTCAACATCCTGGTGGATGGTAGTAAATGGATCAACTTTTACATTATCTGCCAGGCGGGCATTCGGATGAATGTACGTATGCGGATTTATCATAATTGAAGAATTCTGTTGCATCTTATTTATTAATCACCAACTCTTACTACTTGAGCCACCATTTCAGCTTCTGAAGCTACCTTGCCATTTACATATACTGTACCTGTCATATAGCACATGCCTCTTTTAACCGGCTCCGTTAACACCATTTTTAAAATCATTGTATCGCCGGGCAATATCTTAAACTTAAACTTACAATTATTAATTTTTACAAAATAAGTATCATAAGTACCAGGCGGGAATATTGACTTTATTACAAATATACCACCTGCCTGTGCCAGTGCTTCTAATTGTAAAACTCCGGGCATTATGGGATTATTTGGAAAATGCCCCTGAAACATTGGTTCATTAAATGTTACATTTTTTGTAGCAACAATATAACTATCCGTCATTTCGATCACTTTATCCACCATCAAAAAAGGGTACCTATGTGGAAGTGTTTTTGCTATGTCATTGATATTGTAAATGGGCGGAATATTTGGGTCATAAGTAGGAACGTTATTGATGGACTTATTATTTTTTTTGATGTATTGTTTGATTTTTTTTGCAAACTCTACATTCGTACTATGTCCAGGTCTATTTGCTATGATTCTTGCTTTGATGGGGTAGCCGATAAGAGCTAGATCACCAACTATATCTAAAAGTTTGTGGCGTGCGGGCTCATTGGCATATCGGAGTTCAAGATTATTTAAGTAGCCCTCAGATCTTACTTCTACTTTATCCCTATTAAATGCCTTTGCCAAGCGAGTCATTTCTTCATCGGTTACAGATTTATCTACAACAACAATAGCATTATTGATATCTCCTCCTTTAACTAAATTATTATCAAGCAGCATTTCTAATTCATGCAAAAAACAAAAAGTACGACAGGGCGCAATTTCATTTTTAAAATCTGCAATATCTGTTAACCCTGCATGCTGGGTACCTAAAACCGGGCTGTTAAAATCAATAAGTGTAGTTATTTGATAACCAACGGAAGGCATCGCCACCATCTCTACTCTTTTTTCAGCATCTATATGTTCAATATTTTCACCAATGCTGTACCAAATTTTTGCGGCATCTTGCTCAACTACTCCAGCATCTTCAATAATTTCTACAAAAGGTTGTGCACTACCATCAATAATTGGAATTTCAGGCCCATTTATTTCTATAAGCACATTGTCAACACCCATGCCAACCATTGCAGCCAAAATATGCTCTACCGTACTAATTCTTGCTCCATTGCTGTCTAAAGTAGTTCCTCTATTTGTTTCAACTACCAAATCACAGTCTGCCTTAATGATGGGTTGATTGGGTAGATCAATTCTTTGAAACTGTATGCCAAAACCAGGTTTTGCCGGTTTTAGGTTCATATCAACTAATTGGCCGGTATGTAACCCTGTACCAGAAATACTTACTGCTGTTTGTAAAGTATGTTGTTTGTCTGCATTAAATTGCTTACTCATAAAATATCCCTTCTAACAAATGGTATTTATTAAAACCGGGCAAATGTAAGTGTTCCTATTTTAAAGCGTTTTATGATTAGATGTTAATTTAAAGGAGGTAGAATGATAGACTAGTGCTAACATCCCTTATTGTCTTCTACTCAATTCACATTTTCTCAATGCTTTTCTTCTATTTACATTTGCGACCTTATGGGCAAAGCAAGTGCAAAAGAATTTACAAGCTATCCTAAGGATAAAATAAAAATTCTTTTACTAGAAAATATCAGCAATACAGCAAGGGATTTATTTCTACAGAATGGTTATACAAATATTGTATCCTTACCAAAAGCATTGGGTGAGGATGAATTGAAACATGCCTTGAAAGATGTACACCTGCTGGGCATTCGCAGTAAAACTAATATCACAGAAAAAGTATTGCAGGAGGCCACACGCTTACAAGCAATTGGTTGTTTTTGTATTGGAGTAAATCAAGTCAATCTTAAAGCGGCCACAAATCAAGGCATTTCCGTATTTAACGCACCCTATAGCAATACCAGGAGTGTGGCAGAATTAGTGATTGGTTTATGTATCATGCTCATCCGTCGCATACCAGATAAGAACAGTGCAGCACATGCTGGTATATGGCTAAAAGATGCCAAGGGTAGTTTTGAATTGAGAGGTAAAACATTGGGCATTATTGGTTATGGAAATATTGGAAGTCAGCTGAGCATTATTGCGGAATCGCTTGGCATGAAAGTGATTTTTTATGATATAGAAACCAAGTTGCCTTTGGGCAATGCGTCAGCAAGAAGAACCATGAAAGAAGTCATGCAGCAGAGTGATATCATTTCGCTACACGTGCCAGAAACAGCTGCTACAAAAAACCTCATCAATAAAGCAAACTTAAAGCTGTGTAAAAAGGGTACGATACTTATTAACTATGCCAGGGGAGAAGTGGTGGATTTGGAGGCATTGGCCAAGGCCATTAAAGATGGAAATATTGGAGGTGCTGCCATTGATGTATTTCCTGTAGAACCCGAAAAAAATGGTGAATCATTCTATACACCATTACAAGGTTTAAGTAATGTGATGCTTACCCCGCATATTGGCGGCAGTACTGAAGAAGCTCAGGAAAATATAGGTGTAGATGTAAGCAATAAATTATTTCAATACTTGGAAAGAGGTGTTACCATTGGTTCTCATACTGTGCCGGCATTAAGTCTTCCACCCGTAGAAGGTGCACATCGCATATTGCATATTCATAAAAATGTACCCGGGGTGTTAGGAGATATCAATACAAAGCTTTCTACCAACAATATCAATATTCTTGGACAATATTTGAAAACGAATGATACAATTGGATATGTGGTATTGGATGTTGATCATGGTATCAGTAAAAAAGCTTTATCTCTTTTAAAGGATGTATCTCAAACCATAAAAGTAAGAATGTTGTATTAATGAGCAATCCCAAACCAGCTGCTATCATTTTTGATTTAGACGGCACACTTATAGACAATAATAGCTACCATATAGAAGCTTGGAAAGCTTTTTATGAAAAGAAAGGGTTACCATTTTCAATGGATATATACCGTGACAGGATTAATGGAAGAATCAATAAAGATATTTTTCGAATTATTTTGGGCAATGATATTACTGATGATGAAATAGCCCATTATGGTGCCGAAAAAGAAGCACTATATCGTGTATTGTATGCACCACATATCAAACCCATAGATGGTCTGATCAATTTTTTATCATCTATGCATTTGCTTGAATTGCCGATGGGCATTGCCACAAGCGGCATTGTGCCCAATATTGACTTTATGTTTCAACACATTTCTATACGCCATTTCTTTACAGCCATTACCGATGGCTCTATGGTAACACATGGGAAACCCAATCCTGAAATATTTTTAAAAACAGCAGCAGCACTACAAGTTAATGCTACAGATTGTATAGCCTTTGAAGATTCTATAGCTGGCATTCGTTCTGCACGAGCTGCTGGCATGTTTACCATTGGATTAAGCACTACACACAGCGTAGAAGAATTGATGCATGAAGCACATTGGGTTGTACCGGATTACACGCATACAAGCACGCCAAACTTAATGCAAAAATGGCAACTGCACAGGTTGCAATAATGCTTACCTCCAGGCCGTATTTCTTGTTAAAATAGAAGTCAATTCAGTACACATGAAAATGTAAACAATGTATGACCTAATTTGTGCCTTTTAAATACAAGACACACAATGAAGAAGTATATATTGATTTTGGCTTCGCTAATAGCCATCAACAGTTTTGCCCAAAATCCCATTTTCTATATGTTGGTGGGTAGCTATACTGGCACAGGAAAAGGTCAAGGGATTAGCGTATATAAATTTAATCCTAACAAAGGAGAAGCCGATTTAATGAGCACCTTTTCGATGAACAATCCAAGTTATTTGTGTGTGAGTAAAGACAGGCAATATGTATATGCTGTAAATGAAAATCCCGGTGATGAAGCAGGTGCTGTTACTGCCCTTGCATTAGACAGGAAAAAGGGTAGCTTAACACTCATCAATCAGCAACCTACAGATGGATTTGCCCCTTGTTATATCAACACAGATAGCAGTGGTAAAATTGTAGTAACGGCAAACTATAGTGGTGGAAATCTTACTGTATTTCCAGTGTCTGAAAATGGTGGCTTGCAGCCCTATACTCAGCTTATATCCCATGAAGGATATGGTGTAAATGTGCAAAGGCAAGAAATGCCACATCCACATGGCGCAGTACTTTCTCCTGACGGAAAATATTTGTTCGTTCCAGATTTGGGTACCGACAGACTTTATCAATATAATTTTAATACAAGCCAGCCACAAAACGCTTTAACACATGCTGAAACGCAGTATTATACCATACCCGATGGCAGTGGCCCACGAAGTATTTGTTTTGCTCCGGATGGTAAAACTGCTTATCTCCTCAATGAGCTCAGTGGAGATATTATTGTATATGGCTACGATGGAAAAACACTCACAGAAAAGCAAACCATAAAGAGCGATATCAGCAATACAAAAGCGGATAAAGCAAGTGCTCATATAGCCATAACTCCTAATGGAAAATTTTTATACACCAGCAATAGAGGGGTAAATGAAATAGTCATTTATAAAGTACAGACAGATGGCATTTTGCTGGAAGCAGGTCGCCAACCAGTGGCTGCAAAACCAAGATTTTTTATAATAGATCCGACAGGAAGATTTTTGCTATCTGCTGCACAGGATGGAAATACCATACAAATTTTTGTCATCAATAAAAACTATGGTTTGCTACAGGATACAGATGTGAAAATAAATGTGCCTGCGCCTGTATGTATTGCTATGACACCTGTATTTTAGTTGATACATATTTTTTCCATCCCTTATACCTTTTGATTCATGAATTTTCTGGCACATAGTTATCTGTCCTTTCATGATCCGGATATTATTACTGGAAATATGATCAGCGATTTTATAAAGGGCAAGAAACAATATGATTATCCTTCACAGATTTTTAAAGGGATTTCACTACATCGTCGTATAGATAGCTTTACTGATGCGCACAGCGCAACAAAGCAAGCTGCGGCTATATTAAAGCCTGCGGCCAATAGATACGCCGGAGCATTTGCAGATGTGGTGTATGATCATTTTTTGGCCATAGATAAAATTCATTTTCCTGATGAACAAAGCTTGCATAGTCATGCTGCCAGTGTATATGATGCGTTGACAAAAAATATCAATTGGTTGCCGGATCGTTTTGCACAAATGCTTCCTTTCATGAAAGAGCAAAATTGGTTATACAATTACAGATTGGTATCCGGTATTGAAAAAAGTTTTGCAGGCATTGCCCGAAGGGCGAAATATATAGAAGACACAAAATTAGTTTATACCCTCTTTTTGAGTGAGTACGAAGCACTACAAGAGTGTTACCATCAATTTTTTCCAGATTTACTTCAATATATGCAGGAGCAGTATGATGTAATCAAACAATAATTTGGCTAAATTAAATTGTACAATTATTAGTACAAATTATACGTTCTCCACAGTTGGTTTTTTTATTGTTGAATAAACAATTTGCTGCCATGCTCATTCCCTTACATTTGTCTGCTCTAACAAATGCTTATTCATGATTAAAGAAAAAATTTTAGTAATTGGTGCCAGTGGTCAAATAGGGGTGGAGCTCACACTTGCATTAAGACAAATGTATGGCAATGCCAATGTGATAGCCAGCGATTTGAGAGAGCAAAGCCCACTCTTAGATGGTACAGGCCCTTTTGTAGCAATGGATGTAATGAATAAAGAAATGCTACATGTACAAATACTTCGTCAAAATATTACACAGGTTTATCTGCTTGCAGCAATACTTTCCGCCACCGGCGAAAAAAATCCAAACCTTGCTTGGAATCTTAATATGCAAGGCTTACTCAATGTATTGGACATAGCCCGTGAAGAGAAACTACATAAAGTATATTGGCCATCCAGCATTGCCGTATTTGGGCCTACAAGTCCTAAGCACAATTGTCCACAGCAAACCATTATAGAACCTACCACAGTGTATGGTATTAGTAAATATGCCGGCGAGTTTTGGTGTAATTATTACAATAAAAGATTTGGGGTGGATGTACGAAGCATCAGATATCCCGGTCTTATTTCCTACAAGAGTGCACCAGGTGGTGGCACTACAGATTATGCAGTCGAAATTTTTCATGAAGCCATTGAATCTAATCATTATGATTGCTTCCTCAAAAAGGATACTTACTTGCCTATGATGTATATGCCCGATGCTATAAAAGCAACTTTGCAACTGATGGAAGCACCTGCTTCAAAAATCAGTGTACGTACTGCTTACAATGTATCCGCTATCAGCTTTTCTCCAGAAGAAATTGCCGCATCTATCCAGACGCATATACCATCATTCAGTATAGCATATAAACCGGATTACAGACAGGCCATTGCCGATAGTTGGCCTGCAAGTATTGATGATAGCACTGCCACCGCAGACTGGGGTTGGAAGCCGGATTTCGATCTTCCACTTATGACCAAGGATATGCTCATAAATATCCGATAGTGTTTGTTGTATATTCAATAGTTTATACTTTGTAATGCAATAAAACGAATCTACAAATACATCTATTTACTCAAATATTTTTTATGTCAAACGCAGCAACAATCCTGAACAGAAGGAAAAAATTTGTTCCAAATGCCATAGGTATTTTTAATCCATCTACAGCTTCAAAAGCAAGTGGTGCCAGCATTACAGATGCAGATGGTGTAGAAATGATTGATTTTGCAGGAGGCATTGGTGTGGTAAATGCAGGTCATTGTCCACCACCTGTGGTACAAGCTATTCAGGAACAAGCCGCTAAAATGATTCACTGTAGTTTCAACGTGGCATCCTATGATTTGTATATGCAATTAGCAGAGAGACTTGTAGTGCTATTTCCACATGGAGATGCTACAAAAGTGATGCTCACAAACTCCGGTGCAGAAAGCGTAGAAAATGCGATTAAAATTGCCCGTCAGGCCACAGGGCGTTCTGCCATTATTTGTTATGATAATGCATTCCATGGCCGCACCATGATGGCTATGACACTTACAAGCAAGGTGGGTTATAAAATGGGTTGTGGTCCTTTTGCACCCGAAGTATATCGCCTGCCATATCCTGATTATTATCGATATGGAAAAGGAATGGACATCAATACATTTTCAGATTCATATATAAGAGAACTGGAGGCATTTTTTCATACCAACGTGCCTGCTGATCAGGTGGCAGCTATCATTTTAGAACCAGTGCAAGGTGAAGGTGGCTTTATGCCAATACCAAAAAAATATTTACAATCACTTCGAGAAGTATGTACAAAATATGGCATCATGCTTATTTTGGATGAAGTGCAAAGTGGTTTTGGCCGTACCGGCAAATGGGCAGCCTATCAGCATTACGATGTTGTACCCGACATATCTACATGGGCAAAAAGTATGGGTAGTGGTATGCCAATAGGATGCGTGATGGGCAGGGCCGAAATTATGGATGCATGTAAGCCTTCAACCATAGGTGGCACCTACCCCGGAAATCCTGTGTGCTGTGCTGCAGCTATAGCCACCTTAGATTATATGCATGCTATTGATATCAACGCTTTGGGAGAAAAAGTTGGAAACATTACACGCAGTAGATTTCAGGAAATGCAGTCAACATATCCATGCATTGGAGATGTACGAGGACTTGGGGCTATGATGGCTTTTGAATTGGTAAAAAATAATGATCCTTTTCAACCAGATGGAGAGCTTTGTAAGCAACTAATTGCTTATTGCGCTGCAAAAGGATTAGTAGTAATCAGTGCAGGAGTAAATGGTAATATTATAAGAGTACTGAGCCCATTGGTTATTGAAGAAACCTTATTGCGCAAAGGATTAGATATTATTGAAAATGGTTTAAGAGAATTGACTCAATAACAATAGAGATAGAAAGACTTTATTTATTTTTCAAAAAGAAATAGCTGTGCAATAAAAAATGATACAACAATACATCAACGGAGCTTGGATCAATGCGGTAAGCAATCAACAAGTAGCCTTAATAAATCCTGCTACAGAGGAAGTAATAGATTATATCAGCTATGCTGATGATAAGGATTATAATATAGCCATAGATGCTGCCGCTGAAGCATTTAAAACATGGCGCAAAACCACCCCATATTTTAGAGCCGACATACTCAAAAAAGCTGCACAATATTTAAGGGATAATATAGATGCCATAAGCCGGGATATGGTATTGGAAAGTGGTAAACCTTATGCAGAAGCAAAAGGTGAATGGGGAGTAGCAGCTAATCTATTTGAATGGTATGCGGAAGAAGGTAAGCGGGCTTATGGAAAAATCATTCCTTCCATAAGAGCAGATAAAAGAATGAGTGTGATTTGGCAGCCGATGGGTGTAATAGGTGTAATAACTGCCTGGAACTTTCCAGCTTATAATCCTGCCCGTGCTTGGGCAGCAGCATTAGCAGCAGGTAGCACTGTGGTAGCAAAGCCTTCGGAAAACACACCGTTGGCAGGTATGCACATGGCAAAAGCTTTGTCTGCTGCGGGATTACCACCCGGAGTGCTTAACGTATTGACTGGAAAAGCATCGGCCATTGGTGAAGCAATGCTGAATCATCCGGAATTAAAAAAAATTAGTTTTACGGGAAGCACTGCAGTCGGTAAACTATTGATGGATGGTGCATCTCGCACAAATACAAAGATGGCTTTGGAAATGGGAGGGAATGCCCCTGTTATTATTTTTGAAGATGCGGATGTAGATGCATTGGCCAAAGTTGCAAGTACGGCAAGGTTTAGAAATAATGGACAAGTGTGCATTGCCCCACAACGGTTTTATATTCATGAAAAAATCTTTGATGCATTCGCTGAAAGCGTCAGTAAATATGTATCACAATTAAAGGTGGGCAATGGTTTTGAAGAAGGGGTGCAAATAGGGCCACTCATTACCCAAAAACAAAGAGATAGTGTTATACAATTGATGCAGCAAACAAAAGCTGAAGAAGCTACAATACTGGCAGGAGGTGGCGTGCCAGCACATTTATCAAAAGGATATTTCTTTCAGCCGGCTGTAGTTAGCAATCTTACTCAGGATTCTGTATTGGCGAAGCAAGAAATTTTTGGACCCATACTTCCTTTGTTTTCATTTAGCCATTATGATGAAGCAATAGCAAAGGCAAATGATACGGAATATGGTCTTGCTGCATATCTCTTTACAAATAATATCAGCAGAGCAGTAAGAGCCAGTGAGGCATTAGAGTTTGGTATGGTGGGTATAAATGAGTGGGCACCACATGGCACCGAAGCTCCTTTTGGCGGATGGAAGCAAAGTGGTATTGGACATGAAAGTGGTAGCGAAGGATTATTGGAATACATGGAGAAAAAACTCATCAGTATTGGAGGTATTTAAAGTAAAAATATCCATTTGAGTTCTCTGGTTTTTCAACACAGCACAATTAGAGAAAATATAAATACTACATTCTACTTTTAAACTTTTTTAAATATGGACTACGGCGCACTTTGTTTAATTCCACCGGCTATTGTTATTGTAATGTCAATTGTTTTGCGTTCATCATTTGAAGCATTATTGATAGGCTGCGTAGCGGGTTTTATTATCCTATCTGTTTATACGGGTAGCAATGCATTTACAGACTTTGTAGATTCCAGTATTCGTGTTATTGGTGATACCAGTAGTGGTGGCTCTGTATGGGTCATATTGGTATGTGGCTTATATGGTTCTCTTATAGCATTGATGGTGCGGAGTGGCGGCCTCATTAAGTTTGGAGAATGGGCACTCAGATACATTAAAACAAAAAAACAGGCACTCATGGGTACATGGGTTGTTGGGCTGATTATTTTTTTGGACGACTATCTTAGTGAGCTTACGGTTGGGCTTTCAATGAGAAAAATTACTGACACGTTTAAAGTACCTAGAGAAATACTTGCCTACATCGTAAATGCAACTGCAGCGGCATGGAGTGTAATAGCACCCATCAGTACCTGGACGATTTATATTGGGGCACTACTTGTGGTGTCTAAGGCTGCACCAGAAGGAGAGGGGCTGCAAACGTACTGGCGAATGATACCCTTTATTGCTTATGGATATATTGCTGTGATACTTGCTGCACTTTTTGCATCTGGTGTACTACCGTGGTTTGGTAAATTGAAGCAAGCGGCTATTCGTGCAGAAACAACCGGTCAGCTAACTGCAAGTGCTTTTTCTTCGTCTTCAGTAATGGATGTATCACAAATGAATGCCGCCAAGGAAGGCAAGCTTATCTATTTTGTATTGCCTATGTTAGTAGCACTTGTAGCCACAATATTTTTTGATATTGATGCTTTGAAAGGAGTAATTATTGCGGTAGCATTTACATTTATTTATTATCGTATTATTAATTTGGGTTCATTCCAACAGCTAAGTGATACAATGTTCAATGGTGTTAATTCTATGGTACTTGCTTTGTCTATTTTGATGATGAGTTATGTTCTTAAAGATATCAATAGTCGAATGGGACTTACGGAGTATGTGCTGCATGGTGTTACTCCTTATGTGAGTAAGGAAATGCTTCCATTGGCAGTATTTCTATCTATGGCGCTTATTAGTGTTACCACAGGATCATCATGGGGTTTATATGCTGTGGCTTTGCCACTTATTGTACCACTGGCTCAGCAATTGGATGCCAATGTACTATTGTGCTGTGGTGCTGCTGTAAGTGCAGGTGTAATGGGTAGTAATAGTTGTCCTTATAGTGATGCCACCATACTTACTTCTCAAAGTTGCGAAAGCCCTCCTTTGGACAATAGTTTTGCTCAACTGCCATATATAGGTTTGGTGTTTTCGCTTACTTGTATTGCATATATTATTCTCGGATACACTATATAAAATGATATCAACAACATATATACCTTATCAGCAGGAAATAGCAGATGGTTTGATGATCAGGCAAATGCAAGCTACAGATGCAGCACAGTGTGAAGTACTACAGCAGCTTGTATTTCCTCATTTGGCAGATGAAGAAATATTGCATGCTCCGCAATATGTAAGGCACTTGGAAATATTTCCCGAAGGGCAATTTGTTATTACAGATGGGCTTTCTGTTATTGCATCTACATCTACAATGAGGTATCGTTATGATCCAGACGATACTACCCACCATACTTTTTTTGAAACAATGGGTGGCGGTTGGCTTACAACACATTTACCCAATGGGGAATGGCTATATGGTTTGGATATGGGTGTGCACCCCGCTTACAGAGGCAAAGGACTTGCCCGCATTTTATACAGAGCCCGCCAGCACACTTGCGTACAGCTACGGCTAAAAGGGCAAATGATGGTAGGCATGCTCAATGGATATTTGCACTATAGTACTGAGCATACACTTGAATCCTATTTTGAAAAGGTAATAAACGGTGAAATTTTTGACCCTACTGTTTCTATACAAATGAAGATTGGGTTTGAGGTAAAAAAATTAATGAAAGAATACCTTACAGATCCTACCTGTGGAAATGCAGGTGCATTGCTTTTGCTTTCAGCAGATAAATTGGTTTGATATATTCAGTAATAGAAATGGAGTACTATAACTTGTACCATTTTGTTTCAATTGTTTTAATTTTTAATGCATGAAGTCGTAGCTATTGTATCTGCTGATTTTCGCCACTCCAGTTGGGAACCATTTTGATGGTATATAGCCAACGCTGAACTAACAATTCCCAATCTGCAATTGGTAGTTTATTCCAATTTGGGTTATCGAGTGCTGTACTGTTTAAACCAAAAGCATGGCCACCCTCTGCATACACATGATATTCTACAGGTACTTTTGCTTTTTGGAGTGCTATAAAGTAAACCAAGGAATTTGCGATGGGGTCAGTAGGGTCATTTCCCGCTTGTAATATAAATGTAGGCGGAGTATAACTATCCACCGGGATTTTATTGTTTAGACCAAATGGATGATTTGTATGATTGGTCAAATGCCCGGGAAACATTACTATACCAAAATTCGGTTTGCAATCTGTACTGTCCATTTTGTCCATCAACGGATATGCACGTTTTCTGTAGTTTGTGCACACGTCAGCCACTAAATGTCCACCTGCAGAAAATCCCATAACACCAATCTTTGATGGGTCAATATTCCAATCTTTAGCTTTTGAACGTACCAATCCTACTGTTCTCTGTGCATCTTGCAAGGCAAGTGGTTGAATGGGGTCTTTTTCGCAATGGCAATCTTGGTAATAATGAGGCCCCGAATCAGGAACCCTATATTTTAATAGTATTCCTGTTACTCCAATGGATGCCAACCATTCGCAAATCTCAGAACCTTCCAGCTCTATGGCAAGTTTTTTATAGCCACCACCCGGAAACACAATTACAGCAGCACCAGTATTGTTTTTTTTCGGTGGATAGATCGTGATACTGGGTTTTGAAACATCATATACCATTCCATCTTTATAAGATTCTGTACCTTTTATAAGTTCTGCAAATGGTATAGTTCCGGACCAGATGGGTTCTTGTTTTTGCTCAGTCCAGGGCTTGTGCAATAAGGTTTCTTCGGCTTTGTCATTATCCAAATTTTTGCGCTCATGACAAGCGTTGAGAAGAAAAATTGTTACTGATATCAGTACTATTCCTATGAAAAAAGAAAAATCGTTGTACTTCATTGTAGGTGTTAGCACTTTAAGAAAACAGTATTACTTTAAAAGAAAGGCAATGATATACTGAATTATTGATAAAATAGAAAGGGCTTAATTTTTATTTTAGTATTTGTCTATCAAAGACCCAAATGCTGTGATGATCTTTAGGCAGGCCTTTAAAAACTTCATCTGCAACGAGTTCATTTTGATTTGCTCCAAAAGTATAATTGACGATATTCAAATAATTTTTTCGCCACATTGTGGCTTTCATGCTATTGTTACCAACTTCAAGTTTAGCTTTGAAAAGCAATTTCAACCTTCTTGTTTGACCATCAGCAGTCATGGTAAATCCTATTTTCCTTTTCTTCTCACCATATATGTGATAAATCTTCAAACTAAATTCATCACCATCTTGAGTAATCACGAAAATTTGATTAGTAAGGCCTTTTAGATTATCACTTGTATCTAATTTACTTTTTTCAAAATTTAGTACCCAGGTTCCAGATAAATTTGGAGGTTGAGCAAAAAGCTTAGTTTGTAAAATACCTCCAAACAGAAATAAAAACAGAACAATACCTTTTTTCATTTTTTATGTAATGAATGCAATGTTATATACATGAAATTATTGATTTGTATTATTACTGTTAAAAGACTATGGGAAAGTTTATTGCTGCTCACACAAGTTTGCTAAGCAGATCTCTCCAACATCAATCATCAAAACAAGCAAAAAGCCATACTAAGCCACCTATACAACACTGCTCCCCTCATTGCCCAGTTTTGGTAAACAACGTATAGTCAAAAGCCCATAGTACGTTTAATTTTATATGTCTTTATGGATGTAAAAAGGCTTATTGCAGAGGGCTTTCGACTATAGGTCTAAATGTTAGCGGTAGTTTTTCTCCTCGTCAATTTCATCTTTAATTCGCTTCCTTATGTCTAATTTTGCCCCATTGAAAACAAATATTGTCGTCCCAAATTCTCTTGCATATTTGTTGGTTATGGAAGTAGCAAGTTTTGAATTTTGAAAGAAAGGAGATGTTTCTTGCAGTTCTGTATCTATATCATCCCATTTAACCCTAATTAGGTTTTCATATTTTTCTGTCAGGTCAAACCAATCTATGTAATCTGCTTCAAATGAAACTGCTCTAATATTTTGTTTTGTGTAATAATTTATAGCTCCTGCTTGTCCGTAGTTGTCGCAAAGAATTAGAGTCTTTTCATTATTTGGAAATTTGGAATATATGCTATCAACTTTTAAGGCCAATTCCTTCCAACCTAACATATCTGCATAGTCTTGTGGTAGTTTGTGGTCTTTACCGTCTTCCCAACGAAGTAATCCAAATTTTTGATAAGTCTTATTGTGGTTTACAACATATTCAGGGCTGTTATATTTTAAAACTATGTTGTACATTAGCATGAAAAACAGAATTGGTATTGCAATAAAAATTGGTTGCCAATATTTTTTTCTGCCTTGATTTATTTTGTCTGCAAGAAATACAGAACCAAAAGCAATGTAAATTGGATAAAGCCCAATAGCATAATAATCTTTTGCTTTGAAGTAGATAAATACAATTAATGTAAAAATGATTGTTAGAAAAAATACTTTATATCTTTTGAAAGGTTTGTAAATAATTAGTGCATAAAGTGCAGCAATTATTACAAAGAGTGAACCAATGAAGAAAAATATTTGCGATTTTAAGAAGTCAAATCGGTTTACATTAACTAACTGATACTTTGATAATTCGCTCAAATGATGGATAACAGGAAAATTGTTTTTAAACTGCCAAATAAGGTTGGGTAAAACAAGCAATAGTCCGAGTAATAATGAAAGGTAAAATTCTTTTTTCGCAAATACTTTACGATGTTCTGTCAATAAAAGTGAAGGCAAAAATCCGATTACAAGAAATACTATATTGTATTTGTTTAGAAAACCTAAAGCAAAAACAACAGCACCAATAAAAAGCCATTTGGAATTTTCGGTTTTAAAATACTTGATTACAATAAAATAAAAACTTGTCCAACTTAGTACATCAAAAGAGTTTGGTTGATATAAAGTGTTTAACCTTAATAGTGCTGAAAATAAAACACAAGTTGCACCCAAAATCAGCGCAAATAAGTTTCCATTTAATTCTTCAATGGCTTTCCAAACAACATAAATTGTCAAAGCCCCATATAGTGCAGGAAAAAACTTTATCCAAAACATTGAGTTGCCAAGCAGTAAAATTATGTACGATGTCCAAGAGGTAAAAGGTGGTACAGACTGAAAACCCCAAGCCAAATGGTGGGCTTGGTCAAGATGCAAATATTCGTCTCTTTGTAAGTCGTAGTCGGGGTTTAACAAAAAGTATTGCAGCAAAAATTTCAGTAAAATAAAACCAAATAAAATTATCGTCTTTCTTGTCATACTGTGCGGTCGTCTAAAATTATCGCCAATGCAAAGATTGGGGTTAATAGATACATTTCGAAAAAATCTCAGGTATTGAAAATCATTAATTAGTACTATGCATTTTGTATTCTCATCTGGATAACCAACCTTTTAATTATAAGGGCAATATGCAAAAGGCTATAGAGCTGTGGTGGGGATAAGAATTCAGTAAGGAGACACCCAACGATAGAAAAATATATTCTTTTAAACACGCTGTACCCTAAACCTGCTCTTGATACTAATAATTGATTTTACTAAACCCTGTAGATGATTATCGTTAACTCCATATATAAATAGAAGATAAAAGCGAAGATCACGGTTTCGTTCTCCCTACACTGTGTAGGGATAATTGTTCGGCCGATGGCTGTAAGGAAACCTTGGTTGTTGGCAGTAGTTATACTTTTCAATGTATGCATCCTAAATAAACGTCTCCAAATTTTGTTCTTGCAGTTTCGGTCAAATGAGTGTCGCAGTAGTCTGATATAAATAGGCCGTAAGGTTCTACTTTTACAGTTGCATTTGCAATTGGGTCATCTATAAAAATAGTTGAATCTTTATTGAAAAATGTATAACGAAGGGTTGCCCACATTTCAAATCCAAGTTCAACGTCCATATCTGGGTCGTAGCCCGAATTTTCACCTGCTTTTACCATTTTAGTTACTAAACCTAAAGCGTCTTTTAGTTGAATAGATGCAAGATGTGCAGCAAGGTCAGCAAGCTGAATACCTTTAACTTGAAGTGAGTTCTGTTCTAAATGAAATTTGCAGTCCTTAAAGTTTAATTTGCCAATTAACTGTTCCGCCTTGTATTTTGAAGTAAACATACCTTGGTCAAGATAAATGTCAAATGGCTTTTTAATTTCATTGTTGTCAATAAATTGCTTTACAGCTTTTATAGATTCAAAGCCAAACTCGTCTCTTTTTGTCCTAGGTAAAATAACTATACCAAGCCGACAACTATCCACAAGCAAACCTTTTAGCTCTTCTCTGACTTTTGCTTTTAAAGGTTCTTTAGAATAATTAGCATTACTTTTATATTCAAAAACCTCAGGGTCTAAACCGCAGGATTTAATGATGTCAGCTATCTTCTCATTAAGGTCAATGTTCGTATAAACGCAAGCCCCGATTATAAAACCAGCTTCATCGTGAACACTATCGTCAATGTAGAATTGTCCCATAAAATTCTGACTAACGTCCAGCCGGCATACTGTAAATCACTCAGTTACAATGCCATGTTCGTTGTTCGTCAAATCAAATTTAGTGATTTGTTTTTTAATTCTATTCACTAATCCTAACCTTCATTTTTCATCTAGGAATAAAAGTATTCTTTATGTTGATTGTTGGGTGCTTTTTGTATGGGTTTAATAAATGAATGCAACCAATTTATTTTGATAGAATATGAATGAGGTAGGGAGGTTAAAAAAAAATAATATGTTTCATTATTATGGTTCACTTTAGTTGGCCTAGGAACCATTGTTATTGCATACATTTTATTAATTATTTTAGGTACTAAGCACCTACAATAATTATACCCTGCTCTTGCTGCTGCTGTTTGATCTTAATTAACCCTGTAGATGATTATCGATAACTCCATATATAAGAATAGAAGAAAGAAGCGAAGATTACGGTTTCGTTCAACATTGGTTTCATTGTTCGGCGTTGGCCGCAACGAAACCTTAGTTATTGTGTGCTGTGCTTTATTTTTGAGTTAATATATCTTCTATCAATTTCATAATTGGCATTATTGCTCTATCATAATTAGATAATACAATAACAGTGTATCCTAAATCAGGGTATATTTCCAAATTGGCATCTACACCAGGAGCACCACCCGTATGTCCAATAAATCTATGACTATTTTTATATGTTTCGCAAAAACCATAACCATATTTAACTTCAGGTAAATTAGCATGTGGTAGAGCTGGAAGTAAAACTACCTTACCTTTTGTTATATAGTCAACCATTTTTTTAGATAATAAATTACCTGATAATAAAGCTTTTGAAAATTTATTTAAATCTAAAACAGTTGAATAACCTCCACCTGCAGAATTTCCTTTTACTTCTAACAATTTGTTATTGTTTTCTCTCTTTATATCTTTTTCAATTAGCATTGGTCCTTGATTAGGCATTTGTGGTGGCAAAGCATAACCAATTGCTAGATTTTCGTGCATCATATCTCGTTCATAACTATCTGTATTTTTCATGTCGGCTACATCAAAAATATTTTTTTTGACATAATCGTAATAAGTCATGTTTGACACTTTTTCAATCACAGCACCTAATAAAACAAAACCATAATTACTGTATTTCACTTTTGAGCCTGGTTTAAACAAAAGAGGTTCATCAATCCCAATATTGACATAGGTGGAAATGGTTTTAGCAGTATCAGCTATAGTTTCAAATTTTGGGAATGCAAAGAAATCTCCCGTTCCAGCTGAATGTGTTAGCAATTGTTCTATAGTAATATCGCCAAAAGTTTTTTGCGGTAAATTGGGCAAATGTGTTATTAATTTATCTGTAAAATTGAGTTTGCCTTTTTCAACTAATTGTGCAATGGCTACACTCGTAAACATTTTATTCATTGAACCTATACAAAACTTGGTCTCTATATTGTTCTGAGTATTCTTCTCTTTATTGGATAAACCTGTTGATTTTTGATAAATAATATCATCGTCTTTGGCAATAAGAACAGTGCCCGAAAAAGCATCATGTCTAGATAAATCTTCTATCAGGTTATTAATTTCTGCAATTTGCTGTTCGTTGATTTGAGCATTACAAACTGTACTGATAGTTAATAGAAATATGCTTAGAAAATTTGAGAATATCTTTTTCATTGTTTTGATTTTTTAAAATTTTAATTCACTTATTAATACTTTTTTGTGTTTCCTCCAGAGCATCTTTCTCGGTCAAAACGTCGGGCTGTATGCCCACGCCCTCCCAATTGGTTTTGGTGATAGGGTTGTAAGACCTGCCAAAAGGAATAAAGGCAAAAAAGGAATTGCCCAACTCAAACTCCCTGCCAGGGTTTGCACCACCCACTGATTTTAAACCTATCACTTTCACTCTTTTTAAGGCTTGCAAATCATAAGTAAAATGCTCGGCAGCAGAAAATGTTCTTTTCCCTGTCAAAATATAAACGGGTTTTTCCATAAATTTTTTCCCTCTCACGGCTTCGGTAAAAAATTTGTCTTCATTGATGTTTTTACCCTCACGAATAAAAATAGAACTGAGCTGCGTTTTTTCTTTCAAAAGATAACTCGCCACATAAGCCACGGCTCTGGGCGAACCACCGCCATTGTTTCGCAAATCGATGATAAGGGCTTTGGTATTTTGGGCTGCTTCAAATGCCTCATCCACTTTATCATAGAATATGGGTTGCTCGTCAAATAAATCCAACCGCAAATAGCCAATATTATTCTCCAACATTTTAAACTCTACGGGTTCACGCATACCAGCCATAGGCGGTGGCATCGTTTCACCCCTGTCATTTGGCTCTCTTCTTATCATACGAGGCTGTGGGCCAGGTTGATTTCCCATTTGATTTTCATCTCTATATTTTAAGCCCAAATGATTATCCTGCACAATTGACCTTACAAACTGTGTAACTTGGAGTCCAAAATCAGCATTGGTTTTACTGGTCTTGAAATACCCCGCTATGAATGCTGAATCCAATTTAGTACTAATCAATTTTGTTTTTTCTGGATAAATGTAACTGTCTGAAAGTTCTTTTGCGAAATTGTCAATAATAACTTTTTGCTTTTTTGAAGAAATTAATGCATCTCTTGATGAGGTTTGTGCTTGGCAATTAATGCTTAAAAATAGCAAAGCCCAATTAATGATTTTTGAAATTTTCATATTTATGTTTTTTTTTATTTTATTCCACAAAAAATATTAGTCCATTTTATTCACATTGTAACAATGTTATCATCGCAGCATAACAAATTATTAGACCGCTATCGATTTTAAGATTTTAATTTTCTTTTTTAATTTATTTACAGTTATTGATGATTTTTTCTAGATCAATTTTAATATTATTTATATCATTCTTTGTTAAGCCTTCCAAGGCTTTTTTTCTATAATTTTGTACTATAGGATATACATTTTCAATGACTTTGACACCATCACTGGTAATAGATAGTTCAAATTTTCGTCTGTCTATGCTATCTATTTTCCTCTCTAAATATTTTTTTTTAACTAATAACTCAATTATTCTAGTAATAGATGCCACATCTTTGAAAAGCATTTCTGCTACTTGACTTTGGGATAATATTTTGTTTTCTTGTAAACATCTCAAAACTAGCCATTGGTCTATTGTAATGTCATAACCATTTTTTTTAATCTGTTCATGAGCAAACTTTCTATATACTTTTATCAATTTTTCTATAGTAAAAAACAGTACTGAGTCAAACTTTTCCATAAGTTGGTATAAATATTTGATGCAAATATAATTGATATATCAAATATAATGCATTTTTTTTTTTAACCTTTAACATTTTTTTAGAAAATTTATGTAGGGCTGAATACTTATAGTTTGCACAAGTTTGTCTTAGCATAGCACACAACGTTCGAGTATTTGCGAAGGCAGGGAATTCATTGATTGTCCAGCCCGGTACAAATGCCCATTTGAAAATATCTTGTTGAAGTTAAGAACTAAAGCTGAAAATTGAACGTCGAGCCCGAACCGCTGCTGATGCATGCACTTAGCCGATGTTACATTGTCCAGCCCTGCTTTTGCAAATACTTTTGTTGTGCGTTCGTGCTTAACTCTTTGTCCTAACAAGACCTAAACACAGAAGCGAATGCAATAATCTATGTCCCGTTTGATTATTGAATGTGTTTGGATTTGCTAATCCATGAAAAACATTGTTTCTCAGATTCCATCCCCGTTGGTCTGTAAACAATATTCTAAAATAGGTTGCGAAATCCTCTCCAACTACTTCAACAAGTTTTGAATCTCTAAGTATTTCATCAAATGTTTTAAGTTGAAATCCTCCTCCTCGCTTTGCATCTTTTAAAACATTCCCTCCCGCCAATTCCACTAAATTTCGCATAGCTTCTTCAATTTGAGGAATCACAAGATGTGTAAAAACTAAAAAGTCGTTATTAAAGTATGCATTTAATGATTCTTCTATAATTGAAAATCGACTTTTATCGATAATCGGACTTGTTTCGATATATTTAAGTATATCTGATTTTGTCAAGGGGAATCTCTCTTTTGCTTTTTCAATTATAAGATGCATGAACAACGAAGAGAATGTCAAACTCTGCGACACTTGTCTAACAATATGCCCTTCTAAATCATTCTCCAAAGAGCCAATCGTTGCTACTACTCTTCCTTTTTCGTCCTGAAGTGCTTGACCTATCATGAATTGAAACGGAGCAGCCTTTGCCAGTTGGAAAAGTTGCTTTTTTACTTCTTCTTTATTAGGAATATAATTGAATATGAACCTTTCTAAAAACTCTTCAATTGAGCCATCTGTCATTGAGTTTACATATTTCTCAATTTCTTCCCGTGGAATATCCATTGAGTGGGATATAGGCTTTAGCTCTTCACTGACCTTCGGCCCAAGCTCTCTAATTTTAAGTAATGCTTGGGCTGCCTCTTCTTTTAAATTGAATTTCGAATACAGCCTATATAAATGTTCAGTCCAACCTGAAGCTTGCATAGAAGAAGCTTCACTCATTATATCTTCAAAAGCCTTACCTACTTTCAATATTACTCTTCTAACATCTTCGAATTTATTCTTCTTTGAATAATATTGAGCCAATCTATCCGCTGCCGCTTCTGCAGCCCACGGGTCAATCTTAGAACCTGCCTCATCAGAAGTTGTTAGTCTATTTAATTTATTCTCTAACTCTATTATAATTGCTTCTTCTTCCTCTTTAGAAAGTTTAACCTTTTTGTTTCCAATCAATAAATCATAGCAATATCCCCATAAACCAGGCTTGCTATCCTGAGAATTATCCTTTTCAAAAGCAATTAATGAAAGTTTACACCTTTCAATTAAAACATCGTCATTCAACGCTGAAGAAATCTCCAATGCTCTTTCTATTTTTTTGAAGACATAAACTTCCCTTTTATATGTTTTTAAAATCGATGTATCGATTAATGCTTGAGCATATAGTCTTGCTATTTTGTGATTTGGCTTTGTGCCAGTGATTTGATTTTGGAAATCCCATACAAGTCCGGAATATCTTGCAACTAAGATTGGATTTTGAGATTCGTAAGCTCTTTTTGTCCAATATTCAATAATCTCCGTAGTCACCAATTTTATCGACGGAGATTCTGTCGCAGTCCCATCATTGTTGTTAATTACGAACATTGGTCCAAAATAAGTACCCCAACTTGTCTCGTTATTGGGGTAATCTTCAACAAACTCAAAAGCCATTAATTCAGCTCTCAAATCCATTTCGACTTTTGATTTGTCTTCAGGTATAAGTTGCTTTAACTCCGATGCTATGTCATGCTCATCGAAAGTCTTGCCAGAGGATTTATCAAATGAGTCTAAAATTTCAGTAAGTGTCATTTAGTGAAGAGTCTTTTTAGCATTCTGACTAACGTCCAACCTGTATACTGTAAATCAATCAGTTACAATGCCAAGTTCGTTGTTCGTCAGCTCAAATTTAGTGATTTGTTTTTTAATTCTATTCACTAATCCTAACCTTTTTTTCATCCAGGAATAAGTATTCGGTTGGTGGTTTGTAAGGTATTTGTTTTACCACCATATTCCATATGATTACTGCTAGTTTTCTTGCTGTGGCACTCACGGCTACAGTTCTTCCCTTTCGGTAACATACTCGGTTAAAGAAATTTGACAGATGGGTATCTTTTAAATTTCCTATGGCATTGGCAGCATTTCGCAATGCAATTTTTAGTCTATTACTTCCTTTGGGTGTTTTACTGCTTAATAATTTTCCGCCACTGATTTTATTGTTGGGTGCTAATCGCAACCAACTTGTAAAGTGTTTTGCAGTGGCGAATTCTTTAAAACCATCTGGACCTACTTCGCTAATAATGGATAATACTGTAGAATGGCCCAATCCTTCAATAGTCATTAAATCTACACCTCCAAAATATTGATAAGATGCTTGGTTTAAATCTATGCCTTTAATAGCATTTTTATTGAGTCGCTTATGGTTTTTAATTGTTGTTTTTAATTTCTTTTTTAGAAGTACTGATTTAATCACCCCAAAATAAATACTATTATGATTAGCAAAATCAATATCTTAGCTAAAATTAGTAGTATGAATATGTTTAAAGGTA
>CALAGJ010000105.1 GCA_937892395.1 uncultured Parafilimonas sp. | reverse complement strand
GAGCTATGAAGTCTGGCGGGGCTTTTCTAATTTTAGATGTAGCACATGGAAATATTATTGGCTCTACAAGGTATTATGATTTTGATGAACTGCACTCATCTGTTTTGATTGGTTATACTTTTATTGCAAGGGCCTATTGGGGCAAACAAATAAATAAACAGATCAAGCAATTAATGCTTGCTCATGCTTTTCAATATGTAGATACCGTATTGTTTCATATTGGAGCTGAAAATATTCGATCACAAATTGCTATGCAGCGGGTAGGTGGTATTAAGAAAAAGGAGATAGTCGTAGCATATCACGGTGAACCGGACAAACTAAATTTTGAATACGCTATCGAGAAAAAAAATTGGACTGCTTAATTAGAGCATGCCTATTGGACTTGTTGCTTGCTCAAGTTTCAAAAAAATAATTAGCAATAATCAGTTGTTAGATTACTCCTATTTATCTAAAAAAATGTATGAGAATTTTTGTCTATTTTAAAAAAGACCATATACTAAAAATGCAATGGCTACTATTGCATACAAGGTGTAGATGTATTTATGCCCTGTTGAATATTTTACTCGCCAATAGATTAAGATTGCAATACCAATATATTCAATGGGAATAGCAATGGAATGAAGTAACCCAAAATTGAACTGCTTTATTGATAGCCCAATTAAAAAGCATATTGACCCAATTTTTTTTATTGTATCTGGGCTTAAAAAATATTTTATTTTATACATTGATTGATGCCTTCAAAACTTGTAATCTATTTTAATATTTGTATGTGAATATAGTAGATATACCTGCAAAAAGGGAGCATGATTTTCTCATTTTCATTTTAAGCATTTCGAGTGTTGGCAACGATTACTGCCTGTCCATTATTTTGTAATATTTATGACTTAATGAAAAAATCATCTTCATTCCCCGAAGGGGTAAATTATTCATAAAAAATATATATTTATTGTTTATCAATAATTATTTGCCTTTATTTGCAAAAAATAAATAATAAAAATTAAGAAGAAAATGAGTCATTCAAGTATTTTAAAAATTGTGCATGTTGTTTTTTGGATCATCTTTATTGGGCTATGCATTGAAACGGGTGCAACCCTTTTATCCTTTCTTATAAGTTTATTTAAAAATCCGGAGGCAGCAAAAAATTTGTATATGGGTCTTGATTTATCTACCGTTTTTGAAGCAAGCAAGGATTATTATATCTATATATTTTCCTTCATCATCGGCATTTTGATTCTGAAAACTTGTATGGCTTATTTAGTCATTAAAATTTTTCTCAAAATAGACATGAACAATCCTTTTAGTTTTGAAATTGCGGCATTGGTATCAGCATTAAGCCGAGTGGCACTTGGGGCCGGCATTATTTCAATCATTGCAGAAGGCAGTGCAGATTGGATGATGAAGAGAGGCGTGCCTGTTGACTATACTTGGAGTGCCGGTGAATTTCTTTTTTTGGCAGGCATTATATTTTTTATAGCTCAGATATTTGAACGAGGTGTTTTACTACAATCTGAAAACGACTTAACTGTATAGTATGCCCATAGTAGTAAATTTAGATGTGATGATGGCAAAGCGCAAGATGTCGCTCAATGAATTATCGCAGAAAGTAGATATTACGCTTTCTAATCTTTCAGTATTAAAAACAGGAAAGGCAAAAGCAATTCGATTTAGCACATTGGAATCTATCTGTAGTGCATTGCAGTGTCAGCCGGGGGAGATATTGGAATTTGTAGCAGATGAGGCATAACACCAAAGAAAAAAACACACTATCCTGAAGAAATAAATGATATTAATCACATAAATGATTTGCCATTTTGGGCCATTCATTTGACCGCCATTTGGTGGTAGGCATAACAATTCCTAAGGTCGGATTATTAATTCCATATCCAATTAAAAAATAATATCTTATTTTTTTGAAGTTTCAAATTCACCCAGTTGTATTTGGTGTTTCAGAACAGCATTATTCAGACTCCCAAATTCGTAAAAGCATCAGTAAATCCTCTATTCAGTCAAAAAGAAAAATTGTGAGAGTTGTATTGGCAACGTCCGTTTTCTTTATAAATTTTTTACTTTGGTACTTTATTATCGGCTTATTCAGATAGAGTAGAAATGTTGTCGATAAAAAGATGCAGTATATATACTCAGAATAGATCAACAGGATGATACTACATTCATCAACAGATATTATAATGTGATGGGGCCAATGATATATCAAGAAACCTATAAAGATGCAAAAAATGATACAGGTCATGGCGCTTTTGTTGGTATAATGACCTTGGTGATATTGATAGTTCAGGATATATTTTCAATAAGTATAAAGAAGGCATTTGGAGATTTTATAAGGAAGCAAAAATTGTAAGGCAAATTGAATATCTGAATAATGTTGTGCAAAAGGAAATTGTTATCAGCGATAGCATTAATGCAAAGAATTCTGTAGATAATCCGAATTTTCAAGAAGCAAAATTTAAACCATCAAGCGGGTATAAAAAGTGGACTGATTTTCTTTTAAGAAATCTTAACCAGAAAGTAGCATTTGACAATGGTATAAATAAGTTTATCATAGGTCCTTATGCCTGCGGCATTTGCTTTACGATTTCAAAAGAGGGGTCCATTGTTCATAGAGATACTTACCTCAAAAGATCAGTACAAATACGAATAGATGAAGAAATTTTTAAGATTATTAAAATATGCCCAAATTGGTCATCAGCTATACAACAAGGCGCAGCAGTTGAATATTTGCATACACAAATGATTACATTTAATTATTCTGATGATAAATAAACCACTTTAGTAAACTTCATTTAAGGATGACCTTATTTATGAATCCTACACCAAACCCTCCCTCATTGCTTTGGATACTGCTTCAGTAAGTGAAGCTACATGCAATTTTTCATATATTTTTTTTACATGACTACGCACTGTTTCATAACTGATATGCAAGTTGGCCGCTATCATTTTATAAGCAAGCCCTTCTACTATACACGCAAGTACCTCTTTTTCCCGATGGGTTAGTTGATAATCTGGTGCAGCTTCGGGTTTGATATGAGGAGTCAGTTGCTGCATTTTGCTCAATACTTTACTGGCTATACTTGGAGACATTGGGCTGCCGCCAAACTCCAGTTCATGTATGGCATCAATTAATCTTGAATTGAGTTGATCTTTGAGGATATAACCATTTGCACCTGCGCAAATACTGTCAAACACCCGGTCATCATCTTCAAAAACAGTTTGTATTAAAATAGCAATTTTGGGATAAGACTTACGAATGAGTTTTACAGCCTCAATGCCAGTCATACCGGGCATTTCAATATCCATAAGTATTACATCCGGCTTTGATTCTTCAATATCTTCTATACAGGTAAATACATTGCTATAAGAGCCTGCAAGCTCAAATGATGACTCAGTTTGTATAAGTAAGGATATACTATCTCTAAGGTTTTTATTATCATCAAAAAGTATAATGCGAACTGACATAGTAATACAAATATGAAGTATAAATGATTGCAGTATATCCCCAAATCAGGGGATATACATGGTCAAAATTATTGTTGTTCCTTTTCCAATTGTGGATAACAGTTCAAATGATGCATCCACAGCATGAGCTCGCTCTCTCATATTGCGCAGTCCATTGCCTGCAAGGCTATTATTATTCCTTACTACATCCGTATCAAACCCTGACCCATTGTCATTTATTTCTATTGAAAGTTGATGGTGGGTTTGAATCATTTTAACGAGCAGATCAGTACAGGAAGAATATTTAGCCGCATTGTTTATTGCTTCCTTAAATACAAGGTAAAAATTTTTCCTTTTTTCCATGCTTAGTAATGCGTTGCTATCGGTTATTTGATAGTCAAAATTGAATCGAATATTTTTTGCTTGCAGCAATGGTTTTGCAAAAGACTCCATACGTTGAATGATGGTTTGCAAAGTATCATTCTTAGGTTGAATGGCCCAAACGATATCACTCATTTCGCCAATCATTTCACTACTGGTCATGCCTATTTTTTCCAACATTTTTTTAAGATCTACTGTCTTATTTTTTTCTTGATAAATAGATGCCACCTGGCTATACACAGAAATACTGCTTAGTGTGCTTCCCATATTGTCATGCAGATCCTGCGCAATTTTATTTCTTATGGTTTGTCGCTTTTTAAACTCCTGTAGTCTATACCGATATAACAAATAAATACTTGCAGATACCAACAATGCCACCAATGCATAAAACCACCACTGGGTCCAAAAAGGGGGTATAATTTTTAGATGGATGGTGGCAATATTCGTTCCCCATTTTCCCCGCACATTGCTTGCCCTTACTTCAAAACTATAATTGCCTCCGGGCAGATTACTATAGCTTACAAAATTTCTACTACCTGCTTCTATCCAATGATCATCAAAACCCATTAGCCGATAGGCATATTCTACTGCGGCGCCACTATAATCCGGGGCTGCAAATTCTATAGAAAAATAATTTTGACCGGGCTTTAAAGAGATCAAAGAAGTTTGAAGCAGCTCTGGTGCAGACTTATTGAAAATGCTAAAGTCCGTAAATAATACATTAGGCTGTAATGCTGATGCAGCATAGTTTTCAGGCTTGAAACCAATATAATAGTTGATGCCGGTTACATACATATTTCCCGATGTATCTTTGAAAATTTTACCCCTTACACCACCTTGTTTTTCAAGATCTGGCAGCTGTATCAATTGGTGTATTTTCGTAAATGGATTATAAAATTCAAGATGACCATTTGCTATCATCCACACGGCATTATTTTTATCAATGGCTATGCCTTCTCCCAAGTTTCCGGTTGGTTTTATATGCGTAAAAATGTTTGTGTTGGTATTGAAATAATTTAGACCTCCTCCATAAGTACTTACCCATAAATTCTGTAGATAATCCTCTGCAATATCAAACACATGATTATTGGAAATAGATTGCTCATTGTCCGGATTATTGATATAATATTGAAAACGTTTTTCCTTATCCCATTGTATCAAGCCCCATTTGTCTGTGGCCATATATAGTTGTCCTGATTTGGTTTTTAAAAAGCCGGATATCAAATTGTCTTTTATATCATATTTTGCAATAATGTTTTCGGAAGTTGAACTTCTCGAAAACCATTTTTTTTCAACTACATCATAGTATGCTATAAAATGTCCATAAGGTGCTGTCACAAACACCTGATGATGATTAATCGTATCTTTAATGATGTCTTTTATTGTACTGCTTATAATGCCATTCATCACTTCATCATCTGTAGTGCCGGGCAATAAGTGGATGTCATTTGTAATTGGATTATAGCTAAATAATGAGTAATTGGTGCCCAATAGCCATTCGGTTTTAGTCAAAGGATAAATCCTGCTGATGCGGAGTGGCTGATGATTCCATGTCAATGGCTGATGTCTATATGTACCCCCAGATTTTATATACAATCCTGCATTGGTGGCAAACCAAATTTGCCCTACATCATCCACATGCAAGTCCTGAATATTCAATCCTTCAAAATCATTTGGCAGAAATTGCTGCTGCATATTTTGCATAGAAGGTTTGTAGATGGATACCCCATCATCAGTACCAATCCAAATATTCTGATACTTGTCTTTATACATGCAGTAAATGGTATTGCCTGCAATGCTTCCAGCTTTGGCTGGGTCATGCTTTATGTGTTGAAATGACTTGGCGCTTTGGTTATAAATAAATAACCCTTGCGTTTTACCACCAATCCAAAGTTGCTTTTGCTGATCTTCACAAAAAGATAAAATTTCATCTCCCGGAAATCCAGGTTCTGTATTTGCGGTAGCATTGATAATTTGTAGTGGCTTCTTATAGTGATATAATTTTTTATCCCAGGATCCTATCCATACATCCTGATTAGCATCTTTATAAATTGTAGTAATGCTTACATGTGGCAATGGTGCATATAGATCATCATATTTTTTATCCGTTGTTGTTTGAAGATTATTTGTATTGATTTGAATGATACCTCCGCCCTGCCCGCCTGCCCAAATTTTTTCTTTAGATACTGCACACACTGCAAGTGCAGTTTTGCGTGGTGTGTTTGCACCTGTCCAAAATTGTTGTGTGTTTTTATTAAAGCGTATTATACTATTGCCACTAGTGGCCAACCATAAGAATCCTTGTTCATCTGTTTCAATTGCATTTATAATATTTACAGGAATAGAACTGCTATCATTATCCTTATGTTTATACTGTGTAAACTGTTTATCTGCCGATAGTTTATAATTGTAGCAGGTAAGTCCGCCATCGGCAGTGCCAATCCAAAGCAGGCCTTTTTTGTCTTCATGCAAAGCAGTTATTACATTGCCGGACAGTGAAGCGGTATTGCCCGGTATATTTCGAAAAGTTACAAAATTTTTACCATCATATCTATTTAAACCATCATTGGTACCGATCCAAATAAAGCCCCTACTATCCTGTATAATGCAGTTTACTTTTCTGTGAGAAAGCCCCTGATTTGTGTTAATCTGTGTAAAAAAATAATTTGTTTCCTGCCCATTAGATTGAAGGAAAAAGCAGCAAAACAATATTGATGAAAAAAAATTTTTCAACTGAAAATTTAGCAGCACAAGATAATATAATCCTTCGGAAAATGATGGAAAGATATCTGAGTGGCACTAAGTGGCAATAGATCAATCATTCCTAGAAGCAACCGAATCCTTATCTGTCAAGGTGCAACCCTACACTTATGCCATTCTATATGCTGAGTATTTTCTATGATATATACAATTCTATCATGCAGTCTGTTTGGTCTTCCCTGCCAAAACTCAAAACGATGTGGTTTTACAATATAACCGCCCCAGTGTGGTGGTCTGGGTATTTCTTCACCAAACTGCTTTTGATATTTTAATTCATTCTCTTCTAATTCCTGTCTGCTTTTTATCAAAGTGCTTTGATTACTGGCCCATGCACCTATTCTACTACCTGGAGGCCTACTATAAAAATAGGCATCGCTATCCTCGTTTGATATTTTCGATACACTGCCTTGTATGCGTACTTGTCGTTCTAATTCTTTCCAGAAAAAAAGCAAAGCAACTTTTCCATTGGCTGCCATTTGCTTGCCTTTATCACTATTATAATTCGTAAAAAAAACAAACCCTTCGGATGTAAATCCTTTGAGTAAAACGATGCGGGCATCTGCACCATCATTATTTACTGTGGCCAACGTCATGGCATTCACCTCGTCTATATCACTGTTTACTGCAGCTTGCCACCAAGCATCAAACATATCAAAGGGGTTTGCTGGTGTATCCTTTTCTTCCAGAGATTTTAGTTTGTACTCCCTGCGTATATCTGCAATGCCACTATGCATAAAAAATTATTAAGAAACCAATGTGCCTACAGCCTGACCTTGTATTACTTCCATCAGGTTGCCCGGCTTATTCATGTCAAACACAATGATGGGCATTTTGTTTTCCATACAAAGCGTAAAGGCTGTCATATCCATTACTTTTAAATTTTTTGAGAGACATTCTTGATACGTAATGGTTTCATAACGAGTGGCAGTGGCATCTTTTTCGGGATCTGCGGTATAGATTCCATCTACCCTTGTGCCTTTTAAAATAACTTCTGCTTTTATTTCAATAGCCCTTAGAGAGCCTGCGGTATCTGTTGTAAAATAAGGATTGCCGGTGCCGGCACCAAATATAACCACCCTGTTTTTTTCCAAATGTCTAATGGCCCTTCTGCGTACATAAGGTTCTGCAATTTGCTCCATTTTGATGGCACTTTGCAAGCGGGTATTTACACCAATTTTTTCCAGCATTGCTTGCATAGCCATACCATTAATCATAGTAGCCAGCATACCCATATAGTCACCATGAGCACGCTCTATTCCGGTTTCAGTTTCATTCATGCCCCTGTAAATATTGCCCCCGCCTATTACCAAAGATACCTGTACACCCAAGTTGGTAATAGCTTTGATATCATCAGCATATTGCTGCATCACTATGGGGTCAAATGGATCATTGGCATTTGTTTTATTTCCCATAAAAGATTCCCCGGAAAGCTTGAGTAATACTCTTTTGTATTTTGGAAGCATAATTATTTTTTCTGTGCGCAAATAACATGAAAAAAAGCAAGA
>CALAGJ010000104.1 GCA_937892395.1 uncultured Parafilimonas sp. | reverse complement strand
TTAATAAACCTTCAATTATTTTTTCTTCACTAATTACTTTTGGAAGAATAAATTGCTTTTTGGGTTTGGCTCTAGCGGTAGTTTTCTAATTTTTTTACCCGCTCATGGAGGTTGGCATCTTTTTCAAAACGTATGAAGATAACGGCCTGCTGCCAATGTGTACCGAGTTCATATTGTACTTGATTTGTCATAAGTATTCTTTTATTCTGTCATGATTTTTTGCTTCGTTTCATTCGCCATGATGGGCCCTGCGTTATCATTCCCCGAAGGGGTAAAAAAATAAACACACACAAATTGTCAATTATTATATGCCTGCATAGCATTTAGAATTGGCTTATAAAATATGGGGGAATGTGATTTTTGAAGAGGCTTGGTGTTATATACAAGTACCGAAATGGCAACCTGTTTGTTATGAAAATGCATGAATAGGTTGAGCCCATTTTGTGTCAAAAAATACAACCCATACTTTTGTACTGTTTTTTACCTGTAGGCAACAGGTGTCAATAAAAAGAAGCTTTTCCTAAGAATCGCTTAAAAACAAAAATTTATGGCAGTACTACATAACCGAATTAATAATCGGGAATTAAAAGAACAACTCCTATTAGACCCTACAGCCCGCACTACCATTAGCTTTTATCGTTATTGGAGTATAGAACATCCAAAAGCATTTAGAGATTTTTTATACAAAGCATTATCCAATTTACAGGTGTTGGGCAGAATTTATATTGCTTCTGAAGGCATTAATGCACAGATAAGTGTACCCACTGCTGGCATGCAAGATTTTCAAATGTTTATTGAAAGTATACCTGGTTTGGAAAACCTTAGACTGAACCTGGCAGTAGAAGATAATGGCAAAAGTTTTTGGGTATTGAAAGTAAAACTGCGTGATAAAATTGTAGCAGATGGTATAGAAGATGCTTCATTTAGCATGACCAAAAAGGGGCGCTATATAAATGCTGCACAAATGAATGCTATGATTAATGAGCAGCAGGCATTGATTATTGATATGCGCAATCATTATGAATTTGAAGTAGGACATTTTGAAAATGCCATAGAAATACCCAGCGATACTTTTAGAGATCAACTGGCTATGGCTGCTGAAATGATGGAGCCGCATAAAGATAAAAATATCGTTATGTATTGTACCGGTGGCATTCGCTGCGAAAAAGCAAGTGCTTACATGCTACATAAAGGTTTTAAAAATGTATTTCACTTAGAAGGTGGCATTATCAACTACTCCAACGAAGTAAAAAAAGCGGGCATTGACAATAAATTTATAGGAAAGAATTTTGTTTTTGATCATAGAATGGGCGAAGCAGTATCTCATCATGTCATAGCGCACTGCCATCAGTGTGGAGCATCATGTGATACACATGTAAATTGTAAAAATGAAGCTTGTCACTTGCTGTTTATACAGTGTGAAAAATGTGCTGAGGAAATGAATAGTTGTTGTAGTATGGATTGTAAAAACTTTTTGGATTTGCCCATAGCAATTCAAAAAGAAAAAAGAAAAGGTGTAGATAAGGGTCGCAATATTTTTAATAAAAGCAGGCAGCGTATGCAATCACTGTCAAACCAAAAACATGTGTAATATACAATGGCAATATATTGACTTGGGCATGACTGCATATAAAGCTGCATGGGATGTGCAGGAATCATTGCATGAAAAAAAAATCAGTCAAAAAATAAGGCTTACAAAAAATCCTGATGCTACTGAAACGCCTGAGGCGGACTACCTCCTATTTACCGAACACAACCCGGTATATACTTTAGGAAAAAATGGAAAGGAATCTAATGTACTCATCACTGCAGCAGAGAGAGAGCAGCAGGACATTGAATTCTTTCATATCAATAGAGGTGGGGATATTACTTTTCATGGGCCGGGCCAAATTGTTGGATATCCAATTATAGATTTGGAACGTATTAAAACAGACGTAGGCTGGTACCTCAGAAGTTTAGAAGAAGTTATGATACGAACATTGCAGGAATACGGCATTTCTGCAGGAAGGAGTAAAGGGGAAACAGGTGTGTGGATTGATGCCGATATAAAAGGCAAAGAAAGAAAAATATGTGCAATGGGCATCCGCATCAGCAGATGGATAACACTGCATGGGTTTGCATTAAACGTAAATACAGATTTGAAGTATTTTAATCACATCATACCCTGTGGCATTAAGGACAAACAGGTTACTTCCATTCAAAAAGAATTAGGACATACTGTGGATATGCAGGAAGTAAAATTGAAATTATTACAACATTTTACAACAGTATTTGGAATTGAGATTTTATATGAAAAATTTCAAGATCAGTTTTTTACAAATCAATACAAATAAAATAACAACCGTTTAGAATTTTAATCCAAACCTATTGCTTAAAAATGGCACGTATAAAAATTGAACTACCAAAAGATTTTATATTCAGTTATAGTATGCCAGTGCGCATTACAGATTTGAATTATGGCAACCATGTAGGCAATGATAGATACCTCTCCTATTTACAGGAAGCAAGAATGGCATGGCTTGCAGGTATGGGATATACAGAATTGGAACTTGCAGGTACAGGCCTCATTATGAGCAATGCCATGATAGAGTTTAAAAGAGAATTGAGTTATGGGCATATCATTTCCATAGCATTGGCACCTGCGGATGTTACCAAATACGGCTTTGATATTTATTATAAAATACTGATTCAAAATGATGGTGCAGCTATTGTAGCCGCACATGCAATGACTACTATGCTTTGCTATGATTATACCTCCAAAAAGATAGCAGCTATTCCGCAGGAAGTCTTATCAAATATTTTTCCTAAAGATTCCTAATTTTGTCAGCAATGATGCCCGATTTTCCACATAAAATATTTTCAGATCAGCGGTGCAGCTATGTGCTACTGCTGGAGAGTCTTGCTATGCATCCTGTTGTATGATAATACAGCATACAACAATCTTAGTCTATCAATTTTAAAAATTCATTTTATGGAAACAATATCAGCGCCTTTGGCTGCGCCAAATGCCAATGAAGATTTTCTTCCCTTGCAGGGAACGGATTATGTAGAGTTTTATGTGGGCAATGCCAAGCAGGCTGCTCATTTTTATAAAACAGCTTTTGGATTTCAAAGTTTGGCTTATGCAGGCCCTGAAACCGGAGTAATGGATAGAGCAAGCTATGTGGTGCGTCAAAACAAATTGACACTTGTGCTTACCACACCTATTCGTAGTAATAATGCAATAGCAGATCATATTTACAAACATGGAGATGGGGTAAAAATGCTTGCCTTAAAAGTAGAAAATGCAGTAGATGCCTGGCAACAAACTACTAAGCGAGGCGCAAAAAGCTATATGGAGCCAATAACATTGGAAGATAATGATGGGCAAGTAATAATGAGTGGCATACATACTTATGGAGATACGGTGCATTTATTTATAGAAAGGAAAAACTATACAGGTGCTTTTATGCCTGGCTATAGAGTTTGGAATAGTACTTATAATCCTGCTCCCACAGGTTTACAATATGTAGATCATTGTGTAGGAAATGTGGGCTGGAATCAAATGAATCCTTGGGTAAAATTTTATGAAGATGTGATGGGTTTTAGAAATATTCTTTCTTTTGATGATAAAGATATTTCTACCGAATATTCTGCCTTGATGAGTAAGGTAATGAGCAATGGAAACGGGTTTGTAAAGTTTCCCATCAATGAACCCGCAGAAGGCAAAAAGAAAAGTCAGGTAGAAGAGTATTTGGATTTTTATGCTGGTGAAGGTGTACAACATGTGGCTATGGCTACCAATAATATTATTGAAACTGTAACTGCATTGCAAAACAGAGGAGTAGAGTTTTTAAAAGTTCCTTCCAGTTATTATGATCAAGTGCTGGACAGGGTTGGACAAATAGATGAAGACCTGGCCCCATTAAGAGATTTGGGTATCCTTATAGATAGGGATGATGAAGGCTATCTCCTCCAAATATTTACAAAACCTGTAGAAGACAGACCCACACTGTTCTTTGAAATCATACAACGCAAAGGAGCCAAAAGCTTTGGCAAGGGAAATTTCAAAGCACTCTTTGAGGCATTGGAAAGAGAACAGGAAGCGAGGGGAAATTTATAAGTTGTATTTTATCAAATATGTATAGTTGCTTCATGGATAATGAGGCAACTATTTTTTTGACATTTTTTCCGCATTTTCAGCTACCTGTAGTGCTTCAATAAATTCATCCAACTCACCGCCAACCACGGCTGGAAGATTATAAGAAGTATGTCCAATTCGATGATCGGTAACCCTTCCCTGTGGCCAGTTATATGTTCTTATTTTTGCACTGCGGTCTCCTGTGCTTACCATTGTTTTTCTATGGCGGGCAATCTCTTCTTCCTGCTTCCTCACCTGCTCTTCATATAGCCTAGTGCGCAGCACCCCCATTGCTTTTTCCCTATTGCCAAGTTGGGTACGCTCTGTTTGGCAAATGACAACAGTGCCTGTGGGTAAGTGTGTGAGCATTACTTTTGTTTCTACTTTATTTACATTCTGACCACCGGCACCTCCGCTTCGGGAAGTTTCCATCTTTACATCTGATTCTTTTAATTCAAAATCCAGTTCTTCGGCCTCTGGCAGCACGGCCACTGTAGCGGCAGATGTATGCACCCGGCCTTGTGTTTCAGTATTGGGCACACGCTGCACACGGTGCACTCCACTTTCAAACTTTAATGTACCATACACATCTTCTCCGGTTACTTCTACAACCACCTCTTTATAACCCCCAACGGTTCCTTCATTTTCACTTGCAATAGCTGTTTTCCAGCCTTTTTTGGCACAATATCTAAGGTACATATTGAGCAGATCCCCTGCAAAAAGGCTAGCTTCATCACCACCCGTTCCCGCTCTTATTTCAAGTATGGCATTTTTATCATCTTGTGGATCCTTAGGTATGAGAAGCTGGGTAAGTTGTTTTTCTAAACCTTCTTTTTGAATTTCTAAATCAGGCAATTCCATTTTTGCTAATTCTCTCAAATCGGCATCATTAGAATTAAGACTTTCTTTTGCAAAATCATAATCTGCAGATACTTTTATGTACAGTTCATAAGGGTTTACAATTTTTTCAAGATCTCGGTATTCCTTACTGAGGCGGCCAAATTCTTTTTGATTGGCAATAATTTCAGGGTTTGTAAGCGCTACACCTACTTGTTGAAATCTGGCTTTTATAGCATCTAATTGATCAGTCATGTATTATGGAGCCGGCTTGCCGGCAATTTTTTTGGTTGGCAAAAGTAGGGGCTGCATTTTAGAATTAAAACCAGATTATTCGGTGGCCATTTCTTGCTTGGGCAGCACTATGGCAGTGGTATCTTTAATTACCGGATTTTTCCCTTCCAGTACTGTGCGTAAATCTTTTAGATATTGGTCTTTAAAACGCATGGCATTTTCTAGTGAATCCGTTTTAATTTTCATTTGCTGAAGCTCGGCTGAATTTTCCTTTTTTCCATATCCGGGTATATAATACTTAAGCGGTGTAAATACAAGCAATGCCACAGTAAAACCTGTTAATAAAACAAAAATACTACTCATGGTTATGTACACGCTTAGTCTGGAAAGCCTAAAAGTTGCAATCTCTTCAAATGTATCATCATTCATTATCATTAGACGATAACGATTGCGCAGGCGTCTTATCGTTGATATCGTTTTGTTCTTTTCCATTAAACGCCGTGAAGGTATGATTAATTGGAAAAATATTACTCACAGTATTCGATGATATCTTCATGTAATGGTGAGCAAAAGGTTTGGATTAACTTTTTATCATCTCTGGGTGCTACTTTAACCCATTTTTTATGCATTAGCGTTGTCCAATAAAAGAATACTCGAAAAAATCCCATCCTCCAAACAAATATAATGTACTCATCATCGTCATAAAAAAAAGGAATAACCCTCCTATTAAGTTTGTACCAATGAATTTACGAAACTAACGATTCATTTAGTCACATATTTTTGCGGCATGAAATACCAAATCGGTGATGATATTATTGTATTGCATACAAAAGAAGAAGGAAAAGTAGTTGAATTGATTAACAACAAGATGGTACTTATTGAAATAAGGGGAGTACATTTTCCTGCTTATATTGATCAGATAGACTTTCCTTATTTTCTGAGATTTACAAATAAAAATAAAGAAGCAAAACCTGCCTCAAAAAAATATATAGATGAAATTAAAAAAGAAAAAACAGTAACTCCTTCGCAGATTCCTGATGAAGGAGTATGGCTGTATTTGTTACCCGTGTATGAATTAGATGATTTTAATGATGAAATAATTCAGTCCTTTAAAATTTACTTACATAATAAAAATAATCAAGCTTATCAATTTATTTATAATCAATTTATAGATGATAGCAGTCAATTTGAATTAACATCTCAAATACATCCGCATAAAGATTTTTATTTACATGATATAGCATTTGAAACCTTTAGTGATAATCCTGTACTTAGTTTTGAAATGGAAATGACTAATCCGGAAAAAGGGAAAGAGAGAGCCATTACAATAGAAAAGAAAATTCGTTCAAAACAAATATTTAAGATGGCTCAGGAAATACGCATTAAAAATGAGCCGATGCTACAATTTGAGTTGTTTAATATATGGCCAGATAAAAAGCATATTGATTTAAAACAATCCGCTCAAGATATAAAAATCGGCAACAAAGCATTACCGAAAAAACAACCCAATACACCTACACCACGCAGTGTCATAGATTTACATATTGATAAAATAACAGATGACTACAAAGGTTTAGACAATTATGCCATTTTGGAAATGCAGCTTGCTGAGTTTGACAAATGGTATTGGGTTTCAATCGAACATCGCATGCCAAACCTTACTGTTATTCACGGTGTAGGAACTGGTAAACTCAAAGACGAGTTGCATGAAATATTGAAATCCAAAAAATTCATCAATAGCTTCATCAATCAATATCATCCTGCCTACGGATATGGTGCTACAGAAATATATTTCAAATACTAATATGCGAAATGATTGTACAAAAGCAGTTCTTTTGGTATTGACCTGTTTCCTTGTAGCCCTCCACTATGTATAAAAAGTATTTTGGATCCCTTCGGGAAATGAGCCTGCGCCATTTCATTTTTTAATGCATAAAAACTGCGGGCGGTATAAACAAAATCTAACGGCAGCATAAGGTCCTTCCAGATATCATTCATAAAGTCAATCAGCTGATCAGATTTTTTGGCGTAGCCACCAAAGTGATAGTTATCCAGCATTTCTAGCCTTTTGTGCAAATGAGGCGCAGTAAAAGCTTGGATAGTCCGTTTAGTTTCAGGATTATTTTTTGTAACATTTATTGCCAACAGTTTTTGATGCGCATCGGTAATGGATAAAAGTCCGGCAGCCATTGTACCCGTGCCTGCTGCACAAATGATATGGGTGTAATTTGCCATATCTGGCACATCATTTTTTAATGTCATCATTCCTTGCACACCAGCTACTCCTAAACCTCCTTCCGGAATGATTAATGCCTGTTCATCATGCCAATTTTGTTTTGCTTCAGCAAATGCGGCCTTCTGCAAAAAAATCAATTCCATGCCATAGCAAGCAGCATCACTAAGCATGGCAGATTTTTCAATATCATAGATACCTCTTATAATTCCCTTGCAGGGAATGCCCATTTGTTTACAAGCAAATGCTGTGGCCACTATATGATTACTCCAACCACCGCCAAATGTTGTGACAGATTTTTTTTCCTCAATGGCCTTTGCTACATACAATTTCAATTTATACCATTTGTTTCCACTGATAATGGGGTGTATTTTATCCAACCTTAATACATCAATATCAATATTGTCTAATCCCCATGAGGGTCTAATGCATGCTACAATAGGCTTTTGTATAAAAGAGGTATCCAACATTTTTATAAACAGATGGTGATTGATTTATTAAGTAAAATGTAATTTTTGTGATGGCTGTTTAAAAACAGGCTTTACAGACGATTTTTTTTAAAATGCAATGGCAAAACATGAGCGCATATAGTTCAAACATATCATAATCACTGCAAATTAGTCGGCATAAAAAAACCGGACTATATCATCCGGTTTATAATTCATTTTCTATAGAGTTACATAAGATAAACACCTGTGGCTACAAAGCGCATTTCATTTTTTGCTTCAGTAATTTTTTCGATTTCTTCTTTGCTTTTACCTGCATCCTCTGCATAATGGCGAAGCTCTTTTACCGTTGTAGTTTTCATCATTAGAGTGCCAGTAAATACTGCAGTTTTGCCACTTACATCCATTGGTAGTGTAAAAGCATGATCACCAAATTTTATCATCATGTCCTGACCATTGCCCACATCTACTTTCATCCAACAGCCCATTGCCTGACATACTGCCGTTATTTTTCCTTTGGCTACTACATCCTTTACTTCTGTGGTATTGCTCAGCAAGTTTGGAAGCTGTGATGCATCAATTGCTTTTTCAGTTTCAAATGATTTGCCATACAAAGTGCCTTGTTGTGCATGCACCAATGAAACACAAAAAACAAAAACTGCTATACCCATTATACCTTTTATCATAACCTAAAATTTTAAACAAAGATAAGTTGTCAATATGTTTATTTAGTAGTGGAAATACTTAAAAGTTTTTCATGCAAAGTTAAAATTTGAGGCAAAAGCGGTGTCTGATCATCATTTATGATGACAGCATCACAGAGTTTCATCTTAATATTGTCATCCATTTGCTTATGCATTCTTGCTTTTACTTCTTCAAGTTTCATTCCATCCCGCTTCATTACTCTAAGCAACCTCAGCGGCATGGGAGCAGATACCCCAACAATAAAATCCAAAGATGCAGCACCGGATGACTCAAAAAGCAAAGCCGCTTCTTTAATGGTATAAGGTGAATTTTGCTGCTTCATCCATTGCTCCGCAGCATAAATAGTAGCGGGATGTACAATTGCGTTTAGCTGTGCTAAAAGCTCGGCATCATTAAATACTTTCGAAGCAATAAATGCTCTATTCAGTTCACCTGCACTATACGAGGATGGGCCAAAAATTTCAACAATTTTACTTTGAATAATAGGATCTTCCTGCATTATTTTTTTTGCAACTGCATCCGCATCAAATAATGGGATACCAATTACTTGAAAAATTTTAGCAACAACAGATTTGCCACTGCCTATACCGCCTGTAAGTCCTACTTTCAGCATGAAAAAGCAGTCAATTATTTCTTCTCCTCTGTGGGTTTATTGATTTGTGCAGTCCATTCTGAACTAATAGCAGATTTTTCAATTTTGATATAGCTACCGGGACTGGTTTCCAATTGCAAAGTATTGTCATCATTGATTTTGTTTACAACACCATGAATGCCTGCAATGGTTACAATTTTATCACCTTTGGATAGATTTTCGAGGAATTTTTTTTGATCTTTCGCTTTTTTCTGCTGGGGGCGAATCATGAAAAACCAAAAAACCAACACTATAGCAGCCATCATAATAAGCTGAGGTGTCATACTAGGTTGCTGGCCACTACCGGCCGGCGGAGTCATTAAAAGAATAGATAATGGGCTCATTTTTATTTATTATTAATTGATTGATGAATCTTTTGTAGCATTTGGATCATTTACAGTGCCGGCAAATGCCAACCTCGGTTTATAATCGCTATTTACTTCATAACTTATGGTTTTTCGCACCTGTCCACCATGACTTTTATTGCTATCAAACTTTGCAGTAATAAAACCTGTTTTACCGGGTGCAATGGGCTGCTTAGTATAATCTGCAAGTGTGCACCCACAGCTGGGTTTTACATTGGCCAATACAAGATCTTTTGTACCTGTATTGGTACAAATAAATTTTATTTCTACCATTTTTCCTTTGGTTACGGTGCCAAAATCAAGCATCGTATCTTTCCAGGAATAAATTGTAAACTTAGAAGAGTCTGAAAGGTATGGAACCACATTTGGCGCTGTGCCTTCCTGCTTAGCCTCGTCTGACTGTTTGTCCTCTGGCATACATGAGGAAAAGACAAATAAATAACTGATAAATAATAGGTATTTCATGATAAATTTAGTTTGAAATGTTTGGTGAACTTTTGGCGGGTAATTCAATTTTATGCATTTTATTTTGACGTAGGAATTCTTTGTGGATATTATCAAGAACACCATTTATAAATTGTCCACTATGAACAGTGCTATATGCTTTTGCCAAATCAATGTATTCATTAATAGTAACTTTTGGAGGTATCGTTTCAAAATATAGAAATTCGGATACACCCAGTTGAAGAATGATCATATCTAAAATTGCAATTCTGTCCGGCTCCCAATTCCTCAAACGGTTGATGATTTCCTCATGAAGAATTTCCTTTTTATTCATAACTGATTGCAATAAATCGGAAGCATATTTCCATTTGACATCACCCAATAAATCAGCAAGGTTAAATGCCTGAGGTTTATTAAAATAGTGCATCATCAGGAGTAATATTCCATCATATTCATCCTCCCAATTGCTAAAATGCTCAGCAAGATGAAGATTAAAACTTTCATCGGCATCCATCAATTCTTTGTAGATAAATGTAAGAATTTCTTTGTCAGAATTTTGATTAGATGCATCAGCTTCTATATAAAACTGATAAGCCTGGCTTTTCAAAAGATTGGCATATAATCTTTTGATGTGTTTTTCTGTATCATCAAAAGGTTTTACTTTTTCTTCAATAAAATCTTGGTAAGCTTTTGTAGCACAAATGCGTTCTATTACTGTATTCTGTAGAATTTTTTTATTCACCTGCAAATCATCGCTGGTTACAATATTTTTATTAGCCCTGTTTACGGCATCTGTTTCAGCGTAGCGGGTTATTTCTACTAATATATATACAAGATAATTAAAAAGATCGGTTGATTTATGAATCATCTGCCTGAGTGTATGTACGGCGTCTTCTGTTTTTGTAATCTCCTTCATCTCTACCTGATAAAGGGTTTGCATTACTTTAATCCGAACATTTCTTCTACTGAGCATTTTTGAAAGAACAATTTTTTTCGTGGCAAATATAGGTGATAGATAATTCTATAAAAACGAAAATTGTGGAAGCCAATTACAAACATGAAAAATTATGTGTAATATGCTTACCAACAATCCTGTCCATTGTGGTTGGATTGCGCTATTTGGTTGAGAAGAACAATCGATAAAATCTAATATTTCAGAAATTCCATTACATTTTATAACAGATGCTAATTAAATGCACTAAGTAGTGAATACTATGTCGATTTTTAGTTTTTATATTTGGTTAGAAACTAAGGCGAGTTTGGGTGTGCCCCTGCGGGTCGGGCTTTACACTACAAGTCCTCACTGCGCTCCGGTCTTTCCGTTTCAATTGAAGCGCAGCGAAATGCACGAATACCAAAATAAAATAAAAGATACATTCCTAATCCCTCACCCACTATTTTCGGTCGATAGCATAACATTCCTGCCCAGAAAAAGAATTGATGAATTGCTTACAGTGTACAATTCATCACAGAGAGAAAAATCAACAAATTCATTTATTATATTCCAGACAGCTGGGAGAAAGAAATTTTTTCATTTTTCTGTATTCCGCACAGCGGGAATAAATAAAAATCCTCGCTCTGGTGTATTCCGCACAGCGGGAATAGATAAAATATTTCAATTTTATGTATCTGCTTATCTGCGGATAGGGTAAAATTTTGAGTTTTATCTATCCGCTTATTATTGGTCATGTTTACATGGCGGTTATAAATACCAAGCCTGCTGCTGCCATAGATGTGCTGTTCTTTAAGTATGACCTGCTGTGTTTCTATATTATATACGGCCATTACATAACCAGTGGCATCCCGCACACACCAGCTTTTACCGGGGTTTGTGCCGGTTATTTTTTTACTGAGCCAGTTGCATATTGTAAAATCATCAACTGATTTTATATAAATCAAATCATTTCCTCATCAATTTCACTCATCTTACACCCGCCATGCAAAAAAATATTCTAATTTACTGTATCGGTCTCATAGCTTTTTGTAGCATAGGCTGTAAATCCTTTAAGCCACATACGACATCAGCTATCATAAGTGATGCACCTGTGCCCGGAGCATACCTCACAGAAATTTATTTCCCATTATTAGCAAACAAAAGAATTGGTGTGTTTTCAAATCATACCTCAGTTATTGGCACTACACATTTAGTTGATAGTTTGGTATCAAGCGGCATAAACGTAACCTGTATATATGCACCAGAGCATGGCTTTAGGGGAACTGCAGAAGCTGGTGCACCTACTGGAGATTATATAGATGAACGTACAGGTATTCCCGTAATATCACTCTATGGAAAAAAAATGAAGCCTACGGCTAATGATTTTGCACATGTTGATTTACTTCTTTTTGATATACAGGATGTGGGATGTAGATTTTATACTTATATATCCTCACTACAATATTTTATGGAGGCTGCACTTGAACAATCCAAACCACTAATGATTTTAGACAGACCCAATCCCAATGGTTTTTATATTGATGGCCCGGTGCTTGATACCGCTTTTAAAAGTTTTGTAGGCATGCAGCCCATTCCAATAGTGTATGGTATGACTATTGGCGAATATGCGTTGATGATAGCAGGTGAACGGTGGCTTCAGTCCGAAGTTGCCAATCAACGTTTTCATGATTATCAAAAGGCAGAAAATTTTACAAATACAGCATCCCAAATACAACTCATAAAGTGTACAAATTATACGCACCAATCAAAATATCTGTTGCCAATAGCACCATCTCCAAACTTAAATACGATGGCTGAAATTTACGCCTATCCTTCTACCTGTTTTTTTGAAGGCACAGTACTGAGTGAAGGCAGAGGCACCCCTACTCCATTTCTTATATTTGGACATCCTGATTATAATAAACATTTATTTTCATTTATGCCTACGGCAAATGTAGGTTCTGCGCATCCCAAACATGAAAATCAAATATGCTATGGTTGGCAGATAAGTAGTGATACAAGGCAATTGCTTCATGAATTCAACCATCAAATACAATTGAAGTATCTTATGGATGCATATCAACTTTTTCCAAAGAAGGAAGCATTCTTTCTTCAACCTTCATCGGGAAAAACAAAGGATTATTTCTTTAATAAACTGGCTGGCAATGATGATTTACAAAAGCAAATAGTGGCAGGAATTTCCGAATCTGAAATCAGAAAAACATGGCAGGCTTCAATTGAAAAGTTCAAAGCAATTCGTGCTAAATATTTATTATATCCGGATTAAGAATATCTGTAAAAAATGAACAATTTGACTACCCCATAACCATCTCCTTGGATTCTTTAAAAGCCACACGTGGTTTTAATCCGAGCAAATCAAACATTTGATTATCTGTTTCAAAAGAAGGATTAGGTGTTGTCAATAATTTATCCCCTGCAAATATTGAATTGGCGCCAGCCATAAAACAAAATGCCTGCTCAGAAATAGTCATATCCATTCTACCCGCACTAAGCCTTACCATAGTAGCAGGCATAAGAATGCGTGCAGTAGCAATCATTCGTACCATATCCCATACATCTACTTTTTGATTGTGCTCCAATGGCGTCCCTTTAACAGGCACCAATGCATTGATGGGCACACTTTCCGGGTGGGTAGGCATCGTAGCCAAAGTATGCAGCATTTTAATCCGATCCGCATGCGATTCGCCGAGACCAATTATTCCCCCACAACACACAGTTACTCCCGCTTTCCGTACATGATCAAGTGTTTCTAATCGATCATTATATGTTCTGGTACTGATTATTTCACCATAATATTCATCAGAAGTATCTAAGTTGTGGTTATAAGCATGAAGTCCGGCTTCTGCTAATTTTTTAGCCTGAGTTTCTGTAAGCATACCCAGCGTGCAGCATACTTCCATACCCATTTCATTTACACTTTTTACCATTTCTATGACTCTGTCAAAATCTCTATTGTCACGCACTTCTCTCCAAGCTGCACCCATGCAAAACCTTGTACTTCCTGCATCTTTTGCTTTTTGAGCATATTCCAAAACAGTATCTTTTTGCATTAAAGCTTGCACACTTACATCCGTATGGTATCGGGCAGCTTGAGGACAATAGGAACAATCCTCCGCACAACCACCGGTTTTAATGCTTAGTAAAGTACATACCTGTACTTCTGCCGTATCATTATACTGCCTATGCATGGTAGCAGCACGAAATACTAATTCTAATAAAGGGGTATTATAAATATCTTCAATTTGTGAAATGGTCCAGTCATTACTAATTTGCTTCATATTTTTTATTAAGGCTGCTAAATTAAGGTATGCTACAAAAAGCAACAAAATACCATTTTTACAAAGCATCCATTCTTAAATAATGCAGATGGCTCAGATTCAGCATGCTGTATGATATTTATTTCTTTAAAATTTTATACAGTTTTTAGTTTTAGAAGTATGTATTTCATTCGCAAATGCATTTTAGCTGGGCATAAGGTTGTGGTTGATAATGCATTAATTGATCAATTAATCAATTAAAAATTGTGTGCCTTCTGTTTCGATTATTGAACCTGAACTTATATTCATTCAAATATTTTGGTAATAATAGTTTCGAGCATTTGTGATGTGTTTCTCTGAGCCAATTCTTGAATAAAATAATTTGTTTATGCAGTTCTTCCATTGCTTTTCCTTTATCAGACTTTCGTGTTTCTATCTTCATTTCTTTTTTTAATTTTGGTGATGCACTTTCATCGTATCTACATTTTTTACATCGTTTATAAAAACAGGTTCTGCCTTTAATACTTTCTTTACACCCACAGCGAATGTATTGGTAACCATTGCCGAAGGCTAAAATACATATATCGAAATTGAATTGATAGATGCTGCAAAGCAGGAAAGAACAATGCTATTTTTTATGACTATGAATGCGGACTTGAATAATCAATCTTCCTTCATTTTTCCAGTTTTTTTAAGCACCCTAACCAGTATGTAAATGAAGGTCAAAATACTTAGACTGATGATGATATACTGATTGCGCAGTGCATTGTCCTCATTGCTTAATTCGGGATATTTTAACCATAGAATTAGAAAGATGCCGGCCAGCCAAATATATTGTGTAGTATGCTCTTTGAGTATCCAGCGCTTCCACTTAAACTCCATACTCGTAAGGGTTGTGCCTAAGCCTGATAGTTTTGGCCACCACCTGTTTACATCTTTGCAATAAGCATTAAAACCTGGTCCAAATTTTCCCCTTAAAAAATTTTCTTCTGCCAGTACTATTGCTTGATAGATAAAAAGAAATAACGGTATCATGACGCCCACATAAAACAATGAATTGGCCAAAATGCCTACACCAAGTAACATGAGAATATTGCCCACATAGAGGGGATTTCTACAATGGGTAAATATACCCGTGGTTACCAGTCCATCTGCATAAGGTTTGCCTTCTTTTCCTCCTCTTACAATATATGCCAATCCAATGGTGAGGCCACGTATGAGCTGTCCAGAAACAGTAATGATGATGCCTGCGGCAATTGGAAACCAAAGGTAACCGGCACCAAAAATATCCTTTGAAAATAATGGTGGAGATGGGAGGAATAAAGCAGCATAAAAGAGGATAAAAATCCAGTTGCGATATTTAAAAAAGAAATTTCCTATGGCTACCATAATTTATTTTTTTACTGCTATCAATCCTGCAAAGTTGTACCACTTAAAAAATGTTTCTACTGTGCCGAAACCCGTTTCTTTCAATAACAAAATATCTTCACTGAGCTTATAAGGGATTAATATATTTTCGAGTGCTTCTCTTTTTTGAGCTATCTCCATTTCACTGTAGTTATGGCGTCTTTTCATATCATAATAATATCGAATAAAATCACGATTGAAATTGGTTTCTTCAGCAAGTATTTTTTCAATAAGAATCAATACACCACCTTCATTTAATCCTGCGGAAACTGTTTTGAGTAATCGCTCCCTGTGTATGGGTCGTACAAATTGTAAGGTTAAGCAGAGTACAACCACTGAGGCATTATTTATGGACAGTCCTTGATTCAAATCTGCTACTACCAAATCGTAGGGGCGTTTAAACCCTGCATTCTGAAGTTTTGTTTTGCATTTGGCCAGCATTTCTTCACTATCATCCACACCAATAAAACAAATATCATCTGGCACTAAGGTATTCATACCAATCATTGTAGTACCGGTGCTGCAGCCAAGGTCATACACATTTGTACCACTGCGGGCATGGTTAGCGGCAAGCTCTGCGGTCATACGCTGCATCTCTCCATAGTAAGGCACGGAGCGGTTTACCATATCATCAAATACATTGGCTACGGTAGCGCCAAACTTGAAGTCTGCGGCATTTGTAATTTCCTGATCAAAAACTTTATCTTCCGGCATCTTTAGATATTTAAACGATTAATTATGCGTGTAGTACTGACCCTTTGGAATTTTGAAAAGCACATTTTGCTGAAAGGTTCTAAAATCCCTGTCTTCAGCAGCATGCTCGGCTTTCCAGTTTTGATAATCTGCATCATCAGCAGCATGAAAAAGCCATTGGTTGTATGCGTCAAACATGCCATCCTGCAACAATTGTGTATGGTGCTCAAATAATCGAAAGGGCATACTGGGGGCTTCATTATTCCACAAATAAATAAATCTGCTGCGGAATGCACTCAAAGATTCTACAGACATAGGTACATCGGCTATCAAAGCCGCAGCGGATAAACATTTTACCACTGTTTTTTCAAATACAGTACCATCCTTTTTTAAAGCAGTAATTGCATTTTTATTCTCTAATAATTTTTGGTAACCACCAGCTACTTGTGCTTTTATCTCTGCTGTTCTTTTGGTAAGGCTTTCTATGTTTACAAAAATTTCACCATATAGTAGGCCCCAAATAATATTGCCGCTCTGTGCACATTGCTTACTCAGATAGTAATAATTTCCAGAATAACCGGGGTCCATTTCTATTCCTTTTTCCCATTGCTTAATAGCATTGGATATATCTTTATTGCTCATGAGCATATCTCCATACTCGCTATATAACACACCGCTTGACGGAAATTTTTTTATGCCTGCTCTATATAATTTATCTCCTTCCTTTGTGTCTGCAATGGCTTTATAACACATACCCAAAATCTGAAATGCCTGTGCATCGGAAGCTGGATTTGTAATGAGCTCTTTTCCAATATCAATGGACTTTGCATAATCCCTACTTAGGAATGCATAAAACATTTGATCTTTCATCACATCTACATTGCCCGGAGATACCAAAAGTGCAGATGCTAATATTTGCAAAGCTTCATCAAATTTATTTTCCTGCATTTTGCTTTGTGCTGCTTTGCGCATAGCATCTACTTCGCCCTGAGCTACAACAGAAAAAGACAATAAACAACACAAAAAAATATTGAGCAATGCTTTCATACAATTTATATCAAATGAGTTAATAATCCATCCCTAAGTTTGGGTTCAAACCAGGTACTTTTTGGTGGCATTACTGCACCGGAATCTGCTATCGCAAAAAGTTGATTCATAGTAACCGGATATAGACTGATTGCTATGGCCATTTCTCCACTGTCCACTCTGCGCTCCAATTCTGATAGGCCACGAATACCACCCACAAAATCTATATTTTTATCGGTACGTTGGTCATGAATATTCAAATGCTTGGAAAGTATTTTTTCCTGCATAATGGAAATATCCAACACGCCTGTAGCATCGTCTGTCCATGTGCCGGGCTTTGATTGGAGGCGATACCATTTTTTATCCATATACAATCCAAACTCATGTGGTGCAGCAGGTTTAAAGGCCACTGTTCCATTTTCAGTGATATCAAAATCTTCTTTTAAAACAGCTAAAAACGATGCTGCATCTAATCCATTTAAAGATTTGATAACCCTGTTATAATCCCAAATAGATAATTGACTGGCCGGGAATAATGTAGTAAGAAAATATCCTGCATCCTCATTTGCATCTGCACCCATTGCAGCCCTCACTTTGGCAGCGGATGCTGCTCTATGGTGTCCATCTGCAATGTATGTGCAAGGCACATCTGTTTTAAAAATAGTTGTTATGGTTTCTATGGAGGTGCTGTCGTTGATAATCCAGATGCTGTGTTGAATGCCATCTTCTGCCACAAAATCGTAAACCGGAGATCTTTGAAGCATCCATTTTTCAATCAACTGATCTAAAGCAACTACATTTCTATAAGCCAGAAATACATTGCCAGTTTGGGCACGGGTTGTTTTTATATGTGTGATTCGATCCAGCTCTTTGTCCGGTCTTGTAAATTCATGTTTTTTTATGAGGCCATTTTCGTAATCATCTATACTACTTACGGCCACAAGCCCAGTTTGGCTATGTCCATTCATGATAAGCCTGTATAGATAATAACATTCCTTATCTTCTTTGTACAGAATATCTCTTTTTATGAATGCATCTAGATTTTCTTTTGCTCTTTCATATACAGCTGCGCTGTAATGATCGGTATTTTCCGGAAGATCTATTTCACTTTTTGTAATATGTAAAAATGAACTTGGATTGCCCTGTGCTTCAATTTTTGCTTCGGCACTATTGAGCACATCATAAGGACGGCTGGCTACTGCTTTTGCAAACTGTGCCTGCGGACGTAATGCTTTAAATGGTTTTATTATCGACATGTAATAATATTCTTATTGATTTTTTTTAATTGGCATATCGCCTGTTGAAGTCAGTCATCATTTGGCATAATGCTACTACACTACTCATGGGCATAGCGTTGTATAAACTAACCCTCAATCCGCCTATGGTACGGTATCCTTTTATACCCACCATACCCTGCTCTTTACATTCTTCCAGAAATAAATTTTCAATCGTCTTGTCTTTTATTTCAAATGTAATATTCATCAGGCTTCTATCTTCTGTATGTACACGTGGTGTAAAGATTGTCAGCTGATCTACCGTATCATATAGTAATGCTGATCGTTGTTTTGCTCTTTGCTCCATTTCTTTCAACCCACCTTCTGCCAGAATCCAACGCATAGTGAGTAAACTTACATACACAGCAAATACAGGTGGTGTATTTAATAAGGAGCCTGCAGCTATGTGTTTTTGATAATCCATGATAGCAGGTATTGATTTATTTACCTTGCCGAGGACTTCTTTTTTTACAACAATCATGTTTACACCTGCAGCTCCTGCATTCTTTTGTGCACCGGCATATATTAAAGCAAACTTTGAAAAATCCATTTCCCTGCTAAATATATCGCTACTCATATCAGCTATCAATGGCAATGATGTATTTGGCAGGCTATGCCATTGAGTACCTTCAACTGTATTGTTTGTGGTATAGTGTAAATAAACAGCATGCTCCTGTGTTTTCAATTCTTTTTCTATAAAAGTATGATTGCTGATAGCAGTATCAGCAGCAACAAAAGTTTGCCCAAAATGACGTGCTTCTTTTTCGGCCTTAGTTCCCCAAATACCATTGATACAATAGGCCCCAATTTTTTGTTCATCTAACAGGTTCATGGGTACTTGCATAAACTGTGTGGTGGCACCACCATGCAGAAACAATACTTCATAATCTTCATTCAGCTGCATCAACTGTTTTGCAAGATGCCGAGCTTCTTCCATCACAGCCACAAAAGTAGGTGTGCGATGACCAATTTCTAATATAGATAAGCCACTATTATTAAAATCATGGATGGCCATAGCAGCCTGCTCCAAAACTGATTTTGGAAGTATAGAAGGCCCAGAATTAAAATTATGCATCATCATTTACCAATATCCCCACCCCGTGAAAAGGTGCAAATTAAATGCTTTTGGGGTTAAGGATTAGAAGGCGGTTTTGTTAAAGCAGGATTCTGATGCTCATGCCATTTTGTTTCAAACAGATAGGGGGAGAATAAAATTGAATTATCATTAATCTTACCTAGATCAAATGCTTTTCAATTTTAAGATGAGGAATCTTATTTTTCTAAACAATATTTTCTCCTGCGGGGAATGATTTCACTTTTTTGCAATTCCCTTTTTTCGCCGAAGGAAATATTTTATTCTTCTATGGATCTATATTTTCTTTTATGCTAATTGTATTTTTCGGTAGTTATCCCAATTTCCCGAAAGGATAAAATTTTTTATCTGCGCTATACATTGTACTGCTATTTCTTGCTTTTTTTCATGT
>CALAGJ010000103.1 GCA_937892395.1 uncultured Parafilimonas sp. | reverse complement strand
TAAAATTCTTGATGAGTTTGGGGATCAGGCTTATGCCATAAGCTTTGGAGGGTATATGAGATGGAAAGACGCTGTAATACCTGTTGTAAAAATTGATTACAATCCATTCTCCATTGCTTTCAGTTACGATGCAAACATATCACAACTACGCACTGCCAGTCAAACGAGAGGCGGCTTTGAAGTTTCGTTGGTTTTCAATCAGTTTTTTGATAGAGACAACTCTACAAAGAATGCTATACGCTGTCCAAAATTTTAAGTACTGCTTAAAAAAATTGCAATGGCAATATGTAAAAAGGAAAACAATATCCTAAACAATTGGTTATAACAGAAAAAAATTATGAGTACATTAATTGGCAACAAAGCACCAGAGTTCACTTTATATGCATCCGACAAATCCAAAGTAAGTTTGCAAGACTACCAAGGACAGCATGTTGTGCTTGTGTTTTTTCCCTTAGCATTTTCGAGTGTATGTACAAAAGAAGTTTGTGATATTACAGACAATTTGCAAGCATATAATACTGCAAACGCTGCTGTACTGGGTATTTCAATAGACTCTCTTTTTACATTAGCCGCCTTTAAAGAACAGCAGCATATTGGTTTCCCTTTACTAAGCGATTTCAACAAAAGCGTATCGAAGGATTATGATGTATTGTATGACATATTTCCGGCTTTTGAAATGATGGGTGTGAGCAAAAGAGCGGTAATTGTAATTGATAAAAATCAAGTGGTACAGTATGTAGAAGTGTGCAACAGCCCTGGTGATATGCCGAATTTTAATAAAGTACAGGAAGTTTTGGCCAAGTTATAGGGTATATGTATTCCTAAAATTTGATAAAAAAAACAAAACAGTTTGTACAACAAATAAATTTTATTACTTTTACCCTCAAGTCATGAAGCAAATAATCATACATATAACCAAAAGCATTATGAAAGCGGCCTTGGTGCTGTTTTTATCTTGCACTGTATGGATGGTATTTGCTACGGACAATCATAAAGAAGGTTACTATGATTTGATAGCTGTAAAGGTTGTAAAATGCTATCCCAATCCTGCCACTTCATTTGTAAATTTTGATGTGGATTATACTCAAATTAATAAAGGAAATAGTATTCAAGTCTTTAGTTTTTCTGGAAAAAAATTATTTGAATCACAGGTTAATACAGTGCGTACCACTCTTACATTCAATGAAAATTTTTTTAGAGGAATTTATGTATATCAGTTGAAAGACAAATCTGGAAAAATTATTGAAACAGGAAAATTTCAGGTAGTAAAATAATATATTTTTATATGTTTTGTAAAGCCCGGCTGTGCCGGGTTTTTTATTTTTTGCAATTGCATGCTTCACACTTATTAATTTGTTTTCGCTGTGCCATAACTAAGTTATATTCAAGGTACCCAATCTGTATTGGAGCCATTTTTATATAGCCTAATCATTCCCCAAAAACTAATAGATAGAAAAAATTTCCTCCCTTCGGGCAATGATGAACGCAAAAGCATAAAAAGGCAATCAGGGTTGAATGAGGCTTACTAATTGCCCGTAGGGCATAACAAAATTCCTCTATCCCTGCGGCAATGAACAACACTAAAGGTCATATAGCAATCAATCGTTATGCTGTACACAATTATTCGAAGGTGGCCAATCCAAACTCACTTCACAAGGAAATATTTTCACTGCTGCTATCCCCTACTGCTGCACCACAATTTTCTGTGAAAGGCGCAGACCACCCTCTCCCACTATCTGCATGATGTATGCGCCATTGGGCAGTGATGCCGGAAGCCATAAATCATAATATGCTGAACCACCTCCGTGCTGCAATATTTGCTTCCATATTTGCTGACCACTCATGTTATACAACACCAGTTCAAATTTACCCGCCGGAGTATTTGTAAACTGTATACCTGTATGACTGCCACTGATCAAATTTGGCTGTACTTTTATTACAGCTGCTATACTGCCATTTACTACCAATACCACATTGCTGTATGATATTTTGCCATCTTTCTCAATTATTTTTATGCGATAGAAATTATTGCCGGATAGTGGTTGTGCATCTTTCAGGCTATATGCCTGCTCCAAGGCTCCAGTATTTCGGGCTGTTGCCCGGCCAATGCTTTCAAATCCTATCACATCTTTACTTCGCTCCACTTCGTAGTGATCTACATTGGTTTCTTGTACTGATGTCCAACTGATATGTACTGATGCATCTTGCTGCAGTACCGCATTTACTTTTGTAATGGTAACCGGCAAAATGAAACTATTGATATTCATTACGGCAAAACGGCTAAACTTATTGATACCATTAGTTGCAGCATTCACATCTGGGCTTATGCCAATACTGTACTGACCATATACTTCAGTATTAAATGTATTGGTTGATGCATTGAGGATATCTCCATTTTGAGCCACATTGATATAGTTTGGATCACCATAGTCTTTTTGCGTAAGCGTTACATCTGTTTGATCAAATCCTGTTTCTACTTCATCCTGACTGATACCAAAAAGTGATGGATCCCGCTTTGTAAAATACAGTCGCATATTTGCTTTTGTACCACCCGCTGTACCTTCATAAGCATACCATATACGACGCACCACAGGTTTGTCTGTGCCTCCTATATCGCCCTTGGCCAGCAGCACTGTAATGTCATCTGTTGTGCCTAGTGGTGCGCTGCCACTGTTGTCTATCCACATGCGGTTTGGTGCATCAAAATCAACACCTATTGGCAGCCATACATTGTTGCCCACATTCTGCACCCGGAAACCAATATTATCAGCAGCATCAAAAGGTGCCGTAAAACTAAGTGCATTGCCACTGCCATCACAGAGGCAGATATAACTGTTTTTGTAAGTAGTAGAGTTTGCAGTATAAGAAGTTTGAGCCGCAGGCAATAATGACCCGGTGCGTGTCCAAGTAAATAAATTGGCGCCTGTGGCAATGATGCCATTGGTAAGAGTTAATGCATTCACTGTAAGTGGTGATGCCATCAATACTGCATAATCATTGACAATTAGCGATCTGTCTAAACTAAGTGTATTCAGTAATTGCCCCCCACTTGCAAAACGCAAAGTCCCCACCTGTCCTGTACCATTCATTGTAAGGTTTGATGATGTAGTTCCAAATAATGAACCACTGCCAGTAATAGTAGCATCAGCCAGTGTAAGTGTATTAGAGCCAATGCTGAATGTGGCTGCGCTATTTACAATATCTAATAAATTATTGATAGAAAGGTCAGAACCCAATATAGCATTTGCACCAATACCTGTTCGGCTTATGGTAAGTGTGCTTAATGTTCTTGCTCCTAAGGCAAACTGCATAGTGCCTAAGCTGCCGCCAGAGCTGCCACCAACTGTAATATTGGAAGATGAAGAACCAGTAAATGTACCTGCACCTGTAAGTGTTCCATTCATGGTTAATGTATTACTGCCTAAAACTACAGTGGCTGCACTGTTGGTAATATCAAACACACCACCCACAGTTAAATTATTGGCAGTACCCAAGGTTACAGCTGCTGATCCACTACGGCCCATAGTAAAATTATTTAATGTCTGTGAGCCAGGTGTAAAAAGTAATGTACCAAATGAACTACCACCAGTGCCACCAATAAAGAGATTAGAGCTTGCACTACCAGTCAAAGTACCAGCACCTGCTATTGTACCATTTCCTGTTAAGGTATTTGACCCAAGTGTCAAACTAGTACCTGTGCCGAGTGTCATGGTATTGGTAACACCAAAATCAGAGCCCAAGGTCATATCAGCGCCGCTGCCTGTTCTTGAAATAGTAAGTGAGCTTGCCGTATTGTTTGTAGAGCCGATGGTAAATTTGAATGTACCTGCACTGCCGACACTGGTACCACCAATAATAATGTCTGTTGTACTATTGCTTAATGTTAATGTACCAGTGCCGGAATAATTGCCGTTTACAGTAAAATCACCACTGCCTGTTTTAAAATCAATTGGAGTTGTGCCATTATGTATGAGTGTGCCATCAACTGTAAATAAACCACCTGCACTTGTTGTTGTACCAACTTTAATAGTTGGACTACCAGAAATAGTACAGTTGGCACCGTTAGCTATTTGTAAATCAATTAGTGTGCTACCTGTATTATCAATATTGATTGTAACCGATCCATCTATCACGGCATTTGTGCCTGTTATTGAAAATGTACCACAGGAAGAATTGTGGGTTATTGTACCTGTACCTCCTAAACCGTCCCTAAATGTTTTGATTCCAGAATTTGCCCATGTGGCGGTTCCTGAATTACATTCAAACTTCCCATTGAAAGTGGTTGAAGAGCTTGCACCCAAATTAGTTCCAATACTTGCTGTAACTCTAAAAATTGGCATATCCGATGTTGTAGAATTTTGAAAATATGTTAGCCCGGATGTTTGAATAGCATTGGAATTATTCCATTGAAAAATACTTCCTGTTCTAAAAGTTGCATTTGTTTGATATGCAAAGTCATCACTTTCATTTGGAGAGCTATTACCGTCTGCTCTTACAGTTCCACCTGTTCTAATTTCGGCAGTAGCTCCTGTATTAAATACGGGCTTTGTACCATTTATTACATAAATGCCTCCATTCTCTACAATAAAATCATATCCACTTCCATCATTTCCAGTTCCGTTTGATATTGTCAGGCTAAAGCCATTTGTTTGATTCAAAATACCACCATTATCAACTTGTAATGCATTGGCAGTTACCGCAGAAGGAATTGTAATGGTGTGCCCGCTTCTAATATTAATCTTAGTAGCTAAAGAAGTGGGATAAGATGTTGCATCACTCCATATAACCCCATCTGGTGAATACTCCCAATATGCGGCATTTTTCCAGCTTGAACCAGATGACTTTGTTCTAAAATAATAAGTAGAAGTATTTACACCATTAATTTCATCAGCACCTATATCTGTTGCTGTACCCGTGCCGCTATAGCCCGACTCTCCAAAACGAATATCGCCTGCATAGTCACCGGTGGGTGATATCGTTGCGGTTGTTCCTCCACTTTCAACAAATGTAGGATTGGTTGCATCCACAAAGAGGAAATTTGATGCAGAACTGACTGTGCTCAGGAAAGGTACATTTTCTGTTACGGAAGCATTGTCTCTTGTGGACATAAAGCTGATATAACTGCTGATAGTTTGCTGAGGTGTAGTACCATCCGTAAATATCAGCCTGTTGGAAGAAGGTGTGCCTGCATAAAACAGGTTATTGTTAGAACTGGTCGAATAATTATTCAGGGATGTATTGGAACTTCTTCTGAAAGCAGTAGTTAACCCAGAGCCTGATGGAGTGGATAAATTCACTAAAATATTATTACGCATATCTAAGTTAAAACTGGCAGTTGTACTGCTTGCAAACTGATAAACAGCTGTGCTGCTAAAATTAGTGCCACCAGAAGTATTCAGATAAATTGTATTGTAAAATAAGTTTGTGGTGGATGTAGTACCACTGGAGGCATTGATGTTGACTCCTCTCACAGCCACATTTGTTGCATCACTTGCACTAGTTGCTTTTAAATCGCCAATAAGGTTGTTATTGATGTTTATAATGGCACTGGAGCCTGCACTTACCCTAATGCCATTTACAGCGCCATCCGTTGCATTCATCGTGGATGTGGTATTGGCAATATCGTAAATTTTGTTTTTGCTGATGTTTACGCCAGTAGTAGAGCCGGCAGAAATATCTATTGCTACTGCAATTGAAGTTGCTCCAGTAGCATATATAGAATCAATTGTATTTCCCTGAATGGTATTGGTACCAGTACCGGTAGATGCAAAAGCTCTTACTACGCCTGAAGTTGCCGAGTTTGTGAGGTTCCTGATTGTATTGGAACTTGCTGTTTGAGTGCCTGTTCCTAAAATCAACCCGGTAACAAATGCGCCGCCACCGCTTATACCTCTTATAGTATTACCGGATATGGTTGCGGATCCACTGCCTCTTACAGTCATCACCTCGATTGTATTGGTGCTACCACTGATATTTCTGAATATATTGTTTTGTATCGTTTTTGCGATGCTGGAGCCATCCTGTGTAAACCAGCCGCCTAGATAGGTGTTGCCATTCAGTGTAATATTAGAGAAATCATTACTATTAAACGTTGCTGATGAAGATGTGGAAGATGCTGCACTGCCGTCAGAAAACAAAAAGACTTGCGAAAAACCAACACCTGCCCGCTTTATAAAGCTGCCTGAAATACTATTACTGCTCACATTTTTTGTTCTTGATGATGCCATACTACTGCCATCCTGTATAAAGTAAACATCACTGGAGGTATTGGCATCAAGACTTGTGAAAGTATTGCCAGTTATGTTATGATTGTTTGATGCAGTAAAGGCTGAAACATTAATATAATTATGTGCCCCGCTGCCTATTACTGATTGTGAAATACCTTGAAAGTTATTACCGGTAATATTAATTGTAGGGCCACCAGTGCCACCGGATACAACAATACCGTTGATAGTACCGGTTGTGGCGGCACTGAATGTAATCGCATTACCTAATGCATCGCCAATCTGGTTATTGTTTATATTAACAGTGCTCGATACCGTAGCAGTATTTGATAAGCCCGTAAACCCTCCAGATGTAGCGCTACTTGTGGTGCCACGAATAATATTATTACTAATATTGAGTGTATTAATAATAGCTGAACTCAAAATCCCAGAGAATGAAGTTGATAAGCCTGTTACGGTATTATTCAGTAACTGGTTATTTGTAATATTATAAGTAACATTTGTTCCGGAAACAGCACCCAAGTCAATGCAACGGAATGTAGTTGATGCCGCCCCATTCAAAGTAACCGTATTATTCGAAACCGTATTGGTAACTGTACCGCTGGCACCACCTGCAGAATAATCTTGACGGATTCCATTTATGGTACCCGTAACATTTACACCAGTGGCACTGGTTACTGTATTATACGAAACATTACCACCAGGTTGGTGATTCATCCAGATTCCAAAATTGGTACCTGTGAGATTACTGTAAGAACCCGCAGCTATCTGCCCACCCCAATTTGTAATGGTATTCCCAGTTGAGATACTACTGCCTCCAATATCATTATTTACATCCATATTGGAAGCAGAACTCACTGCATTGAATGCAATACCGTTGTTTACATTTGAAATATTATTACTATATATTTTTAACTATTGATTTTGATATTTGCACTATATAAATATTTTAATCATATCTTTTTTTCATAAATACATCTTCTAACCATTTAATATCAATACGATTATTTATAACATCTTCATTATTTACTAATTTTTGAAATAATGGTATTAAAGTGTCAACTCCTGTAATTACATAATCTTTTAATGCACCTTTTAATCGTCTTATAGCAATTTCACGTGTAGGTGCATGTACAATAAGTTTTGCAATCAAACTATCATAATATGGTGGGATTATATATCCAGGATATACAAATGAATCTACTCTTATACCTATTCCACTAGGCGGAATATATATATCTACTTTACCTGAAGATGGTATAAATGTATCTG
>CALAGJ010000102.1 GCA_937892395.1 uncultured Parafilimonas sp. | reverse complement strand
TATAAGAGTTTCCGAAGCTCCAGATCCAGGTTCGATTCCTGGCGAGGCCACAATATAATTTTTAAATAATCTATATAAGCAAATTCGCTTCGTACATGTACTGAAAGAAAGTAAAATCTAATTGTTCAATAACATCATTTTACACAAAGGCATATACCCTTTTACAGCCTATCTTCTCTATTCATCCAATTTTATAATGTCCACACCAGACAGTTGTAAGTCCTGTATAATTTTTTCCTTTGTAGGACGCAGCATTATAAAAAATAAAATACCAGCCGCCGCCATCAATCCTAATGGTTTACTGCTAGTAATAAAAAAAGCAATAATGGCAAACAAAACACCACCTTCTATTATAGCAAATCTAATAATTGAAAGGCCACGATACTGAGCCAGCTTGTCTGCTATACTATGGTTTGCAGCTATTTCGAGAAGCCTTCTTTTATATATTTTATTTGAAAAGAATACTGCTGCTATCAAAAATGCGGGCACTGCAAATGAAAATATTTTTGTGAGTGCTTCATACCCCTCTACAATGCCTCCAAGCGTTAGGCCAGTAACTATTAATAAAAACATGACCTGCCCTACAAGCAATGCATAAAAGAGTATGGATAAGGTTTTAAAATATCCTGATTGTGGTTGATTTGTTATCATGATTTTGTGAATGATTTTTTTTATGATTTTATTACCTCTTAGAATTAACAGTAATTTCTTACGTACGAGATATTTTCTATTTTTTGGCCATATTAGTTCAAAATTTTTTGCCCTTACAAATGCCTTTGTTATTTGAATGGACAAGTAATTATTGAGGATCATTTGCTCTGATTTGTTGCGAGGATTTTTGTTTTTGCGCAACATTTCCTTTGTTTCATTTCTTGTAATAACGGCTCCTTCTATCTGGCTTGAAGCAATGGCTTCCTCCATAATAGAACTTATCAAATACCTGTTTTTGTTATCAGTGGGTATAAAAGCTTTTGATTCTAATGATCCCCCAATATTCAAATCAAAAAGATGGAGGTATTTCTGGACTTTGGTAGTCAAGAACCAGCAAAAGCGTTATTCGCCAAACCAGATAATAAAAGGAGTATTTCTGCTTCTTAATTTGGCCACAGCCCATACTTCTTCATGGGTTATCCCATCTGGTGTTTTCAAATATTTTGCTTTATCCCAGTAATAATAATCTTCATTCAGCTTGTTTACATCCTTGTTGAATTCGATTTGCCTAATGAGACTGAATATCCTTTCGCTCCCTGCTGTTGAATAAATTATTGTTTCAAAGTATGGTGCTGGTTCCAGTTTCTTCACAATATGTCCTAAAATATGATAAATCAGGAAATTTTTGAAGAAATCAAATTCATATTTTATTTTGAGAATGAGATTCTAATATCTTATGAAAAGCATATTCTTCCATTCATCCCAGCGCATAGTCTTTCTTGCTCAAGTTTTTGGATACGCTTTGTATATGTCAATAGCTAAACTTTTGAGAAATAGATTTACCAAATAGCTGGTCTTTTCAAAACCAACTCTCCAGCTACAACCCCTTCAGCGAAGCTTCTATTGTAGCAATTCTGTCTAATGCATCTGCTTTCTTTTTTTGTTCAGCGGCCACTATTTCGGGTTTTGCATTTTGTACAAAACGTTCATTAGAAAGTTTCTTATTTACACTTTCTAAGAAACCCTGCTGGTAGGCAAGGTCTTTGAGCAATTTATCCTTTTGAGCATCGATATCTACGTCAGCATCTGCGGTTATATAGAACCGATCTTTCTCATAAGCCACTACAATACCACCGGCCGGACTATAACCAATGGTATGTGCATTTACCTGTCTTTGCAATATGGAGCTTATATCAGTATACATGGCAGAAGATGAAGTCTCTATTTGTAGATCGATACTGTCTTTTGGTTTTAGGTTGTTTCTATTTCTTGCCTCCCGAATAGTTGTAATAACTTGTTGCAATAACATGGCTTTACCGAGTATCTGCTCATCAGGTTCTTTTGCTTCCTGTATTTGAAGCACGCATAAATCTGTTTGCTGTGGTTGAAGTTGCTGATATATTTCCTCTGTTATAAATGGCATAAATGGATGAAGCATCCACATCAATTCTTCAAAAAATCTAACTGTGGCATGATACACGGAGGCAGGCATTTGCTGATCTGGCAAGGGTTTTACCCATTCTAAATACCAACTACAGAAATCATCCCATATCAAAGTATAAATGGTTTTGAGCGCTTCGCTCAATTTGAATTGTGCCATCTGTCCATTGATGGTAATGCGGCTTTCATTTAGCTTTTCCTTCATCCAGGATACGGCAAAATGATCTGTTGGTGCGGATGATGCATCTGTTCTTTCTTCCCACATCTTCACCAGCTTCATCGCATTCCATATTTTATTGATAAAGAAACTGCCCTGTTTTAAAGTGCTTTCTTCTTTTACATCAAAAAGCAGATCATTGCCCGCAGGGCTACAAATTAAAATACCAAAACGGACAGCATCTGCACCATACTTATCAATAAGGCCCAAGAGATCTGGTGAATTACCAAGGCTCTTACTCATCTTTCTACCCTGCTCATCCCGCACAATGCCTGTAAAATATACATCGCTGAAGGGTTTTTGACCCATCCACACATAGCCCGCCATAACCATGCGTGCCACCCAGAAAAAAATTATTTCGGGTGCGGTTACCAATGTTTGTGTGGGATAATAATATTTGATATCCGCATTGTTGGGATTACTGTATCCTTTAAATACTTCAAAAGGCCAGAGCCAAGAGGAAAACCAAGTGTCTAAGCAATCAGCATCTTGATGTATATCCTGTAGTGTAAGAGCAGGATTTTTTTGTTGCAACTGCGCCAAAGCGGCATCGGCATCTTTTGCTACAGCCACATTTCCTACGGCATCATACCAAGCCGGAATTCGATGCCCCCACCAAAGCTGTCGACTAATGCACCAGTCTTTAATATTTTCCATCCAGTGGCGATACAAGTTTTTAAACTTTGCCGGATGAAAATGGATTTCATCTTCATTTACCGCATTTAAAGCAGGGCCTGCAATTTTTTTCATATCCACCCACCATTGTAGGCTGAGGCGTGGCTCCACTACCGTATCTGTACGTTCACTAAATCCAACTTCGCTGGTATATGCTTCTGTTTTGAGCAGGTATCCCTGCTCTTGTAGCTGTGTTGTAATTTTTTTGCGAGCCTCAAAGCGATCGTCACCCACACAAATTTGTGCAGCAACATTGAGGGTGCCATCATCATTCAAAATATCAATTACTTCAAGTTGATGTTTGATGCCTAATTGATAATCATTCATGTCGTGTGCAGGAGTAACTTTCAAAGCACCTGTTCCAAAATCCATGGTCACATAACTATCTGTAATGATGGGAATGCGCTTGTTGATTAAAGGAATAATGGCATGCTTACCATGCAGGTGTTTGTATCGTTCATCATCAGGATGCACACAGATAGCAGCATCACCCATAATGGTTTCAGGTCGCACTGTTGCTATCACGACATGTTCACCAGTTGTTTGCTGATCAGCTCCTGTAACCGCATATTGAATATGATATAATTGTTGCTGTACCTCTTTGCGAATTACTTCTTCATCGCTAAGTGCTGTTAGGGCTTTCACATCCCAGTTAATCATTCGCTTGCCGCGGTAGATATAGCCTTTTTTGTATAGATCATTAAAAATGCTGATAACAGATGTATAATAATGATCGTCCATTGTAAACGAAACTCGCTCCCAGTCTAAGCTGCAGCCCAGCTTACGCAATTGCTGGAGAATGATACCGCCATATTTTTCTTTCCATTCCCAGGCGTATTGCAGAAATTCTTCTCTACTGAGGGATGCTTTTTGTATGCCCCGCTCTCTAAGCATTTGAACTACCTTGGCTTCTGTAGCTATGGATGCATGGTCAGTGCCCGGCACCCAGCAAGCATTTTTTCCCATTAGTCTTGCTCTGCGTATCAATACATCTTGTATAGTATTATTGAGGCAGTGACCCATGTGCAGCACTCCGGTGACGTTGGGCGGTGGAATAACGATACTATAAGCTTCTCTATGATCTGGTTTGCTTGTAAAATATCCCTGATCTATCCAATGCTGATACCAGGATTCAGCTGCTATATGATTAAAATTTTTTCCGATTGCTTGCATAATCTATCCGCTTTCCTTTTGATGGGAGCGCAAAAATAAGCGGAAACAGGCTTTGTGGAAATGCAAGAAATTTGAAAAAGCAAAATCTGAAAATAACGTTTTATTGGTATGGAAGATAACCTGAGCTTCTATAAAAGAATAACATGCATAACAAAAACCTACTTATATGCTTTTCTAGTTTTTTATCTTCCCTTGCAGGCGTTGCAATAATGCTTGTTGCATTAATAAACAGGCTTGATCTGCTCCTTTATCTGGCATGTTTTCATCCTACTATTGTACAATAAATGGCAATATGTGCATATATCATTGTGGCTAAATGAAGGTCCTGCAAAGTTGTATCCTCCTTATTTATTTGATCAACAATGTCAGCAAGTGTTTTAATTTTTTTTTCCAAATAAAGTATCGCATGCTGCTATTAAATGCACCATTCTTTGCTGTAAAACTGTATTCCTTATTTGCATAGCATAATCTTTAGCGTTTTTGTAGAAATATTTATTGCGTCCTTTAAACTTACGAAAAGTTACCAAACTAACACTTAAGGCGCTTCTTACTTTTAGAAATCGTTTTACAAATTTTGAAAACCGATATCGCTGCGGAACATTTCTTGATACAAATTATCCAGATAATTATCCCCTGCCCGCTAAGATAAAATTTTGAGTTCTGATGCTGCATCAAATGCTTCTGCCGGATTAATGAGCTGTTATTCCGTTTGCTGTCTTTCTAAACAAGACAAAAGGGGATTAAAAATAGTACAAAGGGTATGCTGCGTATGTTTTATTTGGAAAGATACAATGCACTAACTTTTATATAATACTATGTATTGGGAAAAAAAGATTTGTATTTGCTAACAGTAAAAAATCGTCTCGACTTTATTCAAAAAAATTTTCACAATTTTATGCACAAAAAAAAGTTGAATCTTCAAAAACCCTTATTTCGTATTTGATTGAGCTATGAAAAAAAAATTTCTTTGCCCCAGTCAACCGGATTCAAATCAAAACTGTTTACAAGGAATAACGTACATATAATAATATGTAACTATGGAATATCATTTACCAAGTGCGCACATAAATACCAAAGCCCAGCAAATTGGCCAAGCTGTTTTTTTTGGATATAGTGGCAATGATAGAATACCGCTTGCATTGCTAAAAGAATTCAATTTTATTGATGATGCCATTCTTGAGTTTAAGCAAACTCATTTTCCTGTTTGGGAAGAAGATTGGAAACTTTTTGCTGGAGAATTATTTTTCTATCACAAGGAAATGCCGTGGACAGTTCAATATAAAGGTATTGTATCCGTGCATTGCTGGAATCCTTTCACGCTACATTTTACCATAGAAAAAGCAGAGCTTATAGAAAAACCCGGCATGATTGACCATTCTATTCAGCATATCATTACAAACTTTTTTAGTAATACGGGCATGCTATTAAAAAGAGTGTGGCAAACAGGATTGTAATAGCAATTATTATTTTCCAATATATCCGGGTCCAAAAATGACCTTGCCTGTTCTTACATCATTTTGTATATCATTTTCTAACACTACTGTCCCATTTACTATTACATAATTAAAGCCTGATGCATATTGATGTGGCTGCTCATAGGTGGCGTGGTCAGTTATTTTTGAAGGATCAAAAATGACAATATCTGCAAAATATCCGGGCAGAAGCATTCCCCGTAGGGGCAAATTATATTGCTGTGCAGGCAGTGATGTCATGCGTCGTATTGCTTCTTCAAGAGATACAATTTTACCCTCATTTACTATTAACTTTATAAAACGGCAATGTGTACCATAACCCCTAGGATGAGGCTGCCCTGCACCAAAAATTCTTATACTGGCATCACTGGCAGGTATATTAAAAGGATATGATGCTATGTGCGCCACATCATTTTCACTCATACCATGAAAGACCATGCCAGCATTGGATTGTATTAATAAGTCAATAATAGTATTGGCCTCTGCCAGTGAAGTGTGTGGCTTACCATACAATATATTTATGGCTTCAATTGATTTGCCTTGAAGGGATTTATCCGGTTCAAACCAGGCCACAACAGCATAACTGTAATGCTCCAATTTTCTTTTATGCAGCTTTGCCAGCATATAAGCTACTGCATATTCACGTGTTTTGTAATCTGTGAGTTTTTGTGCAGCTGCTGCATAGCCACCGGCTAATACATCATCTGGCAGCAAAGTGCTTAATGAGGTACTACTTGCCGTGTATGGATATTGATCTATAACCACTTCGAGTCCGGCAGCACGAGCATTGGCAATCAATAAAAGCGTTTCTGCACTTTTACCCCAGTTTTGCGGACCACTCACTTTAAAATGGGAAATCTCTACCGGAATATGTGCCGCTTTGCATACCTCAATAGCTTCATTGATGGCAGGAATAACACTATCCCCTTCATCTCTTATATGACTGGCATATATGCCTTTATACTTTGCTGTAGATTTTGCTAATGCAATTATTTCATCCGTATGCGCATACATGCCCGGTGTGTATATTAGTCCCGTTGATAAACCTAGAGCACCTTGCTGCATAGCCTGCTCCATATTGTATTGCATGGTCAACAATTCCTGCTCAGAAGGTTGCCTGTTTTCATCACCCATTACCAATCGTCTGATATTATTATGCCCGGCAAGCGTTGCTACATTTACTGACAATTTTAAGCTGTCAATAAAAGCAAGATACTTTGATATAGGAAGTATAGATGACCCACAATTGCCTGTTATAACAGTGGTAACCCCATCATGAATAAAATTGGAGGCATAAGGGTTAGCCATTTCATCTCCTTCTATATGTGTATGCACATCTATAAAGCCCGGTGCCACTATGTTTTGCTGTGCATCTATAATTTTGTTTGCCTGCCAGTTAAGCAATCGGCCAATAGCAACAATTTTTTCATTTACAATTGCTATATCTCCCCGTATCCAACTATTGCCGCTACCATTCAAAATACGACCATTAATGATCAGTAAATCTGCATGCTGGGCTTTAGATGCACTTATACAAAATAGGCTAAAGAGTATAGCAATGCTGCATTTATATTTTCGCATGCTACAAATAACATTAATGCAAATGAAATTTTTGAAATGTTTTAAAAAAATATGTCTCGTTGCTTATGTCATTGTTATGCAGTAGAAATTTTGCCCCTTCGGGGAATGTCTCCACACGAGCCACCACAATCAGCACATCATTGCCCGCAGGGCAATAAACTAATATATCGCATCCATAGTATGCATAATAGACAATCGTTAATACAATTCCTTATCATGGCATTGCCATAGGTAATTATTATCTTGCAGGCCTTGCAATGAAATTCTGGACTATCATATATGTAATAATAGCGCTTGCCACTACTGGTTGCAAAGCATTGAAGGGCCTTGGGGCTAAGGACAACTCCAGCTCCGGCCCAGATGTTTCCATAAAACGATTTGGGGGTAGCCCTGTTTTTATGGAAGATGTATCTATAACGCCTGGTGCAGACAGTAAAAAAACAGATCAATCAGCTCGGGTAAAAAATAGTAATAGTAAAACAATAAGTAACTATTCCAACAAATCAAATGCATCATCACAAATTGAAAATGCAGGATGGCTACAATTCAAATATGCAATAATGACCGGCATAGCAGTGGAGCAGCTTTCCAATTTAAAACTGCTGCAATCCATTGACAGTTGGTATGGTACAAGATACTGCATGGGTGGCACTACAGAGCGCTGTATAGACTGCAGCGCATTTGCACTTACCATAATGAAAGAAGTGTATGATTTGAGTTTGCCCCGCATTGCCCAAGATCAATATTATGCTACCAGCAGGGTTTCTTTATATGATTTACAGCAAGGAGATCTTGTATTTTTTCATACCACGGGCAGGTATGTTAGTCATGTAGGAGTATATGTTGGCAATAACAAATTTGTACATGCCAGCACCAGCAGTGGAGTGATGATTAGTGATTTAACTGAAACCTATTGGGCAGGTAAATATGTGGGTGCAGGTAGGGTGCAAAAAAATTTAGAAGACAACAATTTTGATGGCATGCATTAGTAAAATAGTATGACTTCAAGAGCACTAGTTTCCACCATTTATAAGCAGATAAATTAAAGTGACCAAGGTATAATCTGATTAACCCATTCCGGACGGTAAGCGGCAGACACCCTTATATAATTATCGGTATATCCTTCTATACATCCCGCTTTATTTTCTTGTTCAAAAAGCACAGGCCTTGTAGAGCCAGCATGCTGTGCAGTAAAGGCTTGCATTTTATCATAACTAAGACTGCGGAGTATTTTATTTCTTTGATGCCTTACAGACAAGGGAACTATGGGTTTAATGTGGAGTGCTTTTGTATCGGCTCTTTCCGAATAGGTAAATACATGCAAGTAGGAAATATCCAACTGCTCAAGAAAATTTGTAGTATCTGAAAAATGAATATCAGACTCAGAAGGAAAACCCACAATTACATCCACCCCAATGCAGGCATCTGGCATTACATTTTTTATATGTGCTACACGATCAGCATACAACTCTCTTTTATACCTGCGGCGCATTAGGCCAAGCATTTCATCATTCCCACTTTGCAAGGGGATGTGAAAATGGGGCATAAATTTCTTGCTCTTTGCCACCCATTGAATTATTTCAGCACTCAGTAGATTTGGCTCAATGGACGATATTCGAAATCTTTCAATACCCTCCACATCATCCATAGCCTGCACCAATTGAAAAAAGTTTTCCTTGTTTTCATTTGTGGCTTGCTTTCCAAAATCGCCAAGGTTTACCCCTGTTAATACAATCTCTTTCACACCGGCATTTGCCAATTCCGCAGCATTGCTTAAGGCATTTGCTATGGTATCGCTCCTGCTTTTGCCCCGGGCCATTGGTATGGTACAAAAGCTACAATTATAATCACAGCCATCCTGCACTTTTAAAAATGCACGTGTACGATGATTTAGAGAATAAGAGGCAGTAAAGCCCTGCACCTCTTCAATATCACAGCTGGATATTAGTGCAGAATTTCCTATGCTCAGCGCTGCCAAGTGTTTCGAAATATTAAATTTTTCTGCCGCCCCCAGCACTAAGTTTACACCGGGTATAGCAGCTATTTCCTTTGGTTTTAGCTGGGCATAGCATCCGGTTATAACCACCAAGCTCTCTGGTGCTTTGCGTTGTATCCTTCTCACTATCTGCCTGCATTCCTTATCTGCATTATCTGTAACAGAGCAGGTATTTATTACATAAATATCAGCTATATCTTCAAAAGATTTTTCCAAAAATCCATCATGAATCAGCTGTCTGCTAAGGGTAGATGTTTCAGAAAAATTGAGTTTACATCCTAAAGTATGAAATGCTACTGTACGCTGCTCCATACGGCAAAGATAAGCAGCCAATTAAAAACTAAGGAACCCCATTGCCAAACACACCCATAGTTTATTGACACTTCACAAAGGAAGCAAACAAAAAAACATATCACTTCAAAAAAGAAATAGCCAATTATCTGAATTTATTCAAATAAAAACCGCTTTTTTACACCCTTCATAATTCCAATTTCATCTATTCAGAAAACATGGTACATATTATTCTCAGAAAAAAAATTACAAGACGCATAGCGGCTGGTCATCCCTGGATTTTTGCCAATGAAATAAATGAAATAAAAGGCAGCCCGGATAATGGAGACATTGTACAAGTCTATTATGGGGATGGTACTTATTGCGGAGCAGGATACTATAACCAGCGCAGCCAAATAGCCGTAAGGCTATTAACCCGAAAAAAAGAAACCATAGATGAAGCTTTTTTTGAACGAAAAATAAATGCAGCATGGTCATACAGACAGCGTACAGGATATACAGAAAACTGCCGCCTCGTATTTGGAGAAGCAGATGGTTTGCCCGCATTAATCATTGATAAATTCAATGATTATCTGGTCATACAAACCTTAGCCTTAGGCATGGACAAGTGGAAACCACAAATAGTACAAATACTTACAGACCTCTTCAAACCAAAAGGAATATATGAAAGAAATGATGTACCCGTAAGAGAGTTGGAAGGACTACCCCAACAAAAAGGATTTCTATCCCCAAATTTCGATACGGAAATCATCATTAAAGAAAATGGTTTACAGTTTTATGCAGACTTAGCAAATGGCCAAAAAACCGGACATTTCTTAGACCAGCAAGACAATCGCCGAGCCATACAGCATATTGTAAAAGGAGCCCATGTACTCGGCGCATTTTGCTATACCGGCACATTCGAACTCCATGCAGCACATTATGGAGCCCAGTCCGTGCTTGGACTCGACATTTCCGAACATGCCATAACCCAATGCAAAAAAAATGCAATACTCAATCAGTTAGATAACATTGCCACATTTCAAACCGCCAATGCATTTGATGCACTCAAGCAATGGACAAAAGAAAAAAGACAATACGATGTAGTCATGTTAGACCCACCAGCATTTACAAAAAGCCGAGAAACCATACAAAGAGCCATTACCGGATATAAAGAAATAAATTTAAGAGGCATGAAATTGCTAAAAAATGGAGGATTTTTAGTAACCAGCAGTTGTACCAATTTAGTACAAGCACCCCTATTTATGGAAATAATAGAAATGGCAGCAAAAGATGCAGGAAAAATGTTAAGACAAGTATTATTTAATGCACAAAGTGGAGACCACCCCTTAGTGCCCGGTCTGGAAAACACCCACTACCTAAAATTTCTCATTGCAGAAATTACAGATAAGTAATCCAACAAATTTTACAATCCTTCCCTCCTACTGAGCATATTAAATCCATATTTTACCTCATCCAATCAAAACAACCTTTCAAACAAAGTAAATTCATACAATACACAGATTCCATACAGTATCCGCCCAAATATCTAAAATACAATAAGAAATTTTTTTCGCCCTACGGGCAATAATCCCTAAAAAGTCATTAGACTTTTTCAATTAGGGTAATTGGAAAGTTTTATTACAATTCCATAGTCCTGTAAACCATTTTCTTCGTTTCGTAGCAAGTGAGAGTTTCAATATCTTTTGATTTCCATTTTTTCCCATATATCCACCTATTGCAAAATACATTGTATCGAAGTGTTTTCATACGCTGCTCAACCTTGGTGTTTAAGACAACCTGCC
>CALAGJ010000101.1 GCA_937892395.1 uncultured Parafilimonas sp. | reverse complement strand
TGTAGCGCTAATTAATGGATTGGTTTGTTCAGGGTTGCTTCTTGGATATTCAGCCATAATTGGAAGCCCCATAGATATTGCAAGAGTGGTAAGTATTGCCTTATTATCCGTTATAATTTTTGCCTCAATTATAGGCACCTTAATTCCACTGATTTTAGAAAGATTTAAGGTTGACCCGGCTTTAGCTACGGGACCATTTATAACCACAACCAATGACCTTGTAGGGTTATTTCTTTACTTTACGATTGCCGGAATGTTATTGTGAATAAGTTAGAAGCAGAAATTACTTTCTAACTGTCATGCGATGGGTAATTTTTTGTCCATCAGCCTCAATAGTATATAAATAAATACCTTCTTGATAGTCGGAAACATCTAAGGTAATCATCTTTTTTTCACTTGAAACAATGATTTCTTCAACCAACTTTCCAAGTACGTTGTAGATACGAATTACACCTTGACCGGTAGAAAACTCAAAAGTAATATCAGTTTTACTTTTAGCCGGATTAGGATAGTTCTGGCCTAGTACCACAGGGTTTCCTGAACCTTCCCCGGGAGCAAATGCACCGTTTAAATCTCCCGCGTTAACGGAACTCACAAACCCTGCAAAAAGTAACATAAAGAGTAGTTTTACTTTCATAATCTATCCAACTTAATTACAAATATATAATACAAAATCATGCCAAACTGATTTTTTTTATTTTTTTTAGCTTTTTCCGGATATACTTCTGCGCAAGACGGTAAGGCTCTTTTTTCTGCAAACTGTGCCAGTTGTCATGCTGTTCATAAAAAGTTGACCGGCCCGGCACTTGCTGGGCTTGAGGGCAGGGGTCCGTGGAGCGACCGTAAGCAGTTGTATGCTTGGATTCATAATCCTGCGGGATTTATGAAGACAAACAAATATACTGCCGACCTAAAAGTGCAGTATAATGGCGTTTTAATGACAGCCTTTCCGGCATTAGCAGAAAAAGAAATCGACGCAATAGTTGCCTATATCAATTCAGTGCCACTTCCAGATGCAGGTGGAGCAGTGGTTGCTACTACTGAAGCAGGATCTGAGTCCGATAATACGTTACTCTACGGCATACTCACTCTAATACTCGCAGTTGTATCATTTACACTTTTACAAGTAAATGGTAGTTTGCGCAAAATGGCCGATGACAAGGAGGGCACACCAGCGTTGGAACCCATTCCTGTTTGGAAAAATAAGACATATATCACAATGGCTATATTGGCACTTTTCTTACTTGGAGGCTATTGGACAGTAGATGGTGCTATCGGATTGGGGCGTATGCAAAACTATCAACCGGAACAGCCCATATTTTACTCTCACAAAGTACACGCTGGTGTCAATCAAATAAGTTGTTTATATTGCCATGGAGGTGCTCAGGCAGGTAAACACTCTAATATTCCTTCTCTGAATATATGTATGAATTGCCACATGGCCATTAACGAATACAAGGGTAATGAGAAGCTTTATACTGCCGATGGTAAAGAAGTAAATGGCACAGCAGAAATCCAAAAATTATATAAGTACGCTGGTTTTGAGTCTGGCCAAACTTGGGACCCAGCAAAAGCTAAACCTGTAGAATGGGTAAAAATACACAACCTGCCAGATCATGTTTATTTCAACCATAGTCAGCACGTTGTAGCAGGCAAAGTAGCTTGTCAAACCTGTCATGGTGAAATACAAAAAATGGACGAAGTGTATCAGTTCAGCAATCTAAGTATGGGCTGGTGTATCAATTGCCACCGTGAGTCAAATGTGAAGTTTACAGAAAATGGATTTTATAGTATATATGAAAAATACCACGACGCTATCAAAAAGGGCGAAATGGATAGTGTATCTGTAGAAGCCATAGGTGGTACAGAATGTCAGAAATGTCATTATTAATAATACGTGGATTCAGTAATTTATTTATAATAAAAATCTCCTAAGGAGAAAATCGGTTTATGAGTCAAAAAAAATACTGGAAAAGTTTCGGAGAATTAAAGCAAACAGCTGCTTTTCAGCAGGATGCTAAAGATGAGTTTAAAGAAGACCTTCCTTTTGAAACTGCGGATACAGGCTTATTGTCTGGTAATACACCACGTAGAGACTTTTTAAAATATTTAGGTTTCAGCACAACTGCTGCTGCCATAGCAGCGAGCTGTGAAATACCGGTTAAAAAAGCCATCCCTTTAGTAAATCGTCCAGAAGAATACATTCCGGGAGTTGCAAAATATTATGCTACCACTTGGAGTCAGGATGGTGATGCAGTAAGCATTATAGCTAAGGTAAGAGATGGCCGTCCTATTAAAATTGAAGGAAATACTGATTCCCCAATCACAAAAGGGGGTACATCTGCAAGAGTACAAGCATCAGTATTAGATTTGTACGATATGTATAGGCTTCGCTATCCTGCCATTGCAGGAAAGGAAGTAACCTTTGAAGCTATAGATAAAGAGATTGCCGGAGAAATGGCAAAGCTTGGCGCTAAGCCAATTGTAATTCTTAGCTCTACGATCAATTCTCCTTCATCTTTAGCTGCTATCAGGCAGTTTCAGGAAAAATACATAGGTACTCGCCATATTGTTTATGACGCTGATTCAAAGAGTGGTATGCTCATGGCTAATGAAGCTACATTTGGAAAGCGTGCATTACCAGGATATCGATTTGATAATGCAAAAGCAATCATAAGCTTAGGTGCAGATTTCTTAGGTACATGGGTTAGTCCAATTGAATTTGCTGCGCAATATGCAAAAGGCAGAAAAATAGATGCAAAGCATCCATCTATGAGCCGTCATATTCAGTTTGAAAGTGTGCTGAGCATGACAGGATCTAATGCAGATGAGCGTTTCCTTCATGCACCATCCGAAACGGGTGCTGTTGCTTTAGCACTCTACAATGCAGTAAATGGTAATTCTAATAATGGTTTAGACAAAAAGCTTGCAGAAGGTATAGCAAAAGCAGCAAAAGAATTAAAAGAACATGCTGGAGCTGCTTTGGTGGTTTGTGGTAGCAATGATACAAATATTCAAATTATTGTAAATGCTATAAATGCATCTGTAGGTGCTTATGGCAGCACAATTGATTGGTCAGTTACAAACAATAGCCGTGTTGGTATAGATGTGGATATGGCCAATTTAATTAGTGAAATGAAGTCCGGGACTATCGGCGGTTTATTTGTTGTGGATGCAAATCCTGCATATACCTGGTATGACACTAAGGCTTTCTCTGATGCAGTAAAAAATGTTGGATTCTCAGTTTCATTTAGTTCAAAAGCAGATGAAACACAGCAGTTATGTAAATACTCCCTCCCAACAAATCACTTTTTAGAAAGCTGGGGTGATGCAGAACCTGTATCTGGTCATTACAGTTTATTGCAACCTACCATATTCCCACTATTCAAAACCAGACAATGGCAGGATAGTTTGATGAAATGGTCAGGGTCGACTACAGATTATTTAGGTTATTTAAAACAATATTGGTCTGGTATATTGGGTGGCGAAGCTGCATGGGATAATGCCCTGCAAGCCGGAGTAATACATCCATCTGTTGCAAGTATTGTTAGTGGTTCCACTTTCAATAATACAGCTCTTTCAGGAGCAATGTCTGCTATTGGAGCATCCAAAAAAAGCGGAAAAATTGAAATACAACTATATCAGAAAATAGCAATGGGTGTTGGTCAAGGGGCATCAAATCCCTGGCTACAGGAAATGCCCGATCCGGTAACTCGTGCCACTTGGGATAACTACGCAATAGTTTCTCCTGCCATGGCAAAATCTCTTTTAGATATAGATTTAGCAGATAGTGGACAATCTGATGCTTATGAAGTAAATCCTGAAAAGAAAGTAATCGAAATAAAGGCAAACGGTGTTTCTAAGAAATTGCCTGTTGTAATCATTCCTGGTACACATTCTAATACAATTGGTATTGCATTAGGATATGGCCGCACACCAAAAATTGGTAAAACAGCCGAAGGTAGTGGTGAAGATGTATTTCCATTTACAAACATGAGTGGCCAAACTATTTCTTACGCTACTGTTGGTGAAGCAAGTGTTGTGGATAATGAAACTTATATAGTTGCCATGGTGCAAACACATGGTTCTTATGATACTCCACAAGGTAAGCGTGTAGAAGTAATGAAGGAACTTACATTGGGACAATTTACAAAAGATCCCAATGAAATTATAGAGGAGCGTGAACATGAGTTGAAACCATGGGGTGGGATAGAAAATTTTGAAACACAAGGTACCATATATGGTTCTTATGATAAGCCGGGCATACAGTGGGGCATGAGTGTGGACCTCAATAGTTGTATTGGTTGCGGCGCCTGCGTAGTAGCTTGTAATGCCGAAAATAATATATCAGTAGTTGGTAAAAATGAGGTTAAGCGTTTCCATGATATGCATTGGATGCGTATTGACCGTTATTTTAGTGGTGATATGGAAAATCCTGATGTGGTTTTCCAACCTATGATGTGCCAGCACTGCGATAATGCACCTTGCGAAAACGTATGTCCAGTTGCAGCTACAAACCATAGCTCTGAAGGGCTAAATCAAATGACTTATAATCGTTGTATAGGTACAAGATATTGTGCTAACAACTGTCCTTATAAAGTACGTAGATTTAACTGGGCCGATTATTCAGGGGCTGATAGTTTCCCCGCAAACCAGCAAGCTCAGGTAGCTTCCGGCGAATTAAATGCTGTAGTTGGGGTTATGAATGATGACCTTACCAGAATGGTACTCAATCCGGATGTAACAGTACGCAGCAGAGGAGTAATTGAAAAATGTTCATTCTGTGTGCAGAGATTACAGGAAGGAAAACTAAATGCCAAGAAAGCGAGTCGTCCGTTGGAAGATGGGGATATTAAAGTGGCTTGTCAACAATCTTGTCCTACGAATGCCATTGTTTTTGGCAATTCAAACAGTAAGAAAAGTGCTGTATCAGTAGATAGGGAAGACAATAAACAGCGGGTGTTTTATTCATTAGAGCCGGTACATACTTTGCCAAATGTAAACTATTTAGCAAAGGTGAGACATAAAGAAACTGGTGCAGAAGCAGCAGAAGCACATCACGGATAATAATTATTAATTGCCTTAAAAACGAAGGTTGAAATATTAATTGGATCAAATGCATTTAAAGTACGAATCACAAATCAGGGAACCTTTAGTATATGGTGATAAAGATTATCATCAGGTAACTGAAGATATTTGCCGTCCTATTGAAGCTAAACCCAGTAAACTCTGGTATGTAGGTTTCTATATTTCGGTGGCACTACTATTATTTGGCATTTTCAGTATCTATAAAGAAGTTACCTACGGTGTGGGTCAATGGAACCTTAATAAAACTGTGGGTTGGGGTTGGGATATCACCAACTTCGTATGGTGGGTTGGTATCGGCCATGCCGGTACATTAATTTCTGCTATCTTATTATTATTTCGCCAAGGTTGGAGAACTGGTGTAAACAGGGCAGCGGAGGCAATGACCATCTTTGCTGTAATGTGTGCAGGTCAGTTTCCTATATGGCATATGGGTCGTGTATGGATGGCATTTTTTGTAATGCCTTATCCAAATTCCAGAGGCCCTTTATGGGTTAACTTTAACTCTCCACTACTTTGGGACGTATTTGCAATTTCAACTTATTTTACTGTTTCACTACTTTTCTGGTACTCAGGATTATTACCGGATTTTGCTACTGTAAGAGATAGAGCAAAAACAAAATTGCGCAAAAAATTATACGGCATAGCAGCATTTGGCTGGAGTGGCAGTACAAAACACTGGCAGCGTCATGAAAGTCTTTCTTTGGTATTAGCAGGCTTGAGTACACCTCTTGTACTTTCTGTACACACCATCGTATCTTTTGACTTTGCAACATCTGTTATACCCGGATGGCATACAACCATCTTCCCGCCTTATTTCGTGGCGGGTGCCATCTTCTCAGGTTTTGCAATGGTGCAATCCTTAATGGTTATTTTAAGAAAGGTATATGGATTACATGACTATATCACGCTTGGCCATATAGAAAAAATGAACAAGGTTATTGTACTTACAGGCTCAATAGTAGGTATAGCTTATTTAACAGAGTTGTTTATGGGTTGGTATAGTCAGAACAAATATGAAGGATATACCTTTTGGTATAGCCGTGCAAATTTATTCAGCCCTTATGGATGGAGTTATTGGGGAATGATGGCTTGTAATGTTATAAGCCCACAAATATTTTGGTTTAGAAAAATGAGAAGAAGCCTTACTGTTACTTTCTTTATGAGTGTGTTGGTAAATGTGGGTATGTGGTTTGAGCGTTTTGTAATCATTGTTACATCGCTCTATCGTGATTATCTGCCAAGTAGCTGGAGTGTGTATTATAGTCCTACAAAGTATGAAATTGGATTTTACCTCGGCACATTCGGCTTATTCTTTACTTGTTTCTTCCTGTTCTCTAAATATTTCCCGGTTATTGCCATTGCAGAAATTAAGCATGTGCTTAAAACTACCGGTGAAAGCTATAAAGGAAAAATGAGCGACGTTGATAATTCAACTCCGGAAGATTTTGCACATCAATATGCGCATCATTAATATGGAATTTACAACATTAAGTACTAAAAGATAAAAAAGGCCCTATGGCAAAAAAGAAATTTGTAGTGGGATGTTTTACAGACGAAGAAGTACTCTTTCCTGCGGTAAAGAAAGTAAGGGTAGGTGGTTATAAAATTCATGATGTATATACTCCTTTTCCTGTGCATGGTTTAGACTATGCTATGGGCTTAAGAGAAACCAGTTTACATACTGCGGGTTTTATTTATGGCATTACAGGAACTACCACTGCGCTAAGTGGTATCAGTTGGATATTGGTAAAAGATTGGCCATTAAATTTTGGTGGTAAACCACACTTTTCATTACCAGCTTGGATACCCGTTACTTTTGAGTTAACAGTATTGTTTGCTGCAATCGGTATGGTGCTGTCCTTTTGTTATCTATGTCAACTGGCTCCTTTTGTAAAAAAGCATGTATTTCATAGTAGAGCCACAGACGACACATTTGTAATGGTATTGGAGTGTACAGCCAAAACAAATGTTGAACAAATGAAGGCATTTTTAGTAAGTGCTGGAGCTACACAAGTAGAAGAGCAAATTGCTGAGGAAGGTTGGTGGCTTGGCACTTACGACAAAGAGCAGGAATTAATTAAATCATCACATCCTGTAACCGCATAAATATTTCAGAAATGAAGAAAACTAAATATATTTTTATTTTATCATGCGGATTAATTGCTGCGGCTTGTAATGATGTACGCCGCGAAACAGGCTCTATATATATGCCCGATATGGCTTATAGCAGAGCAGTTGAAACCTATAATGATCCAGAAATTTTGAAAGAAGCCGGAGTAAATTATAAAGGAGTTCCTGTGCCGGGCACAATAGCAAGAGGTGAAGTTGCTGCATTTCATGTAACGAAAGATGCGGCTGGTGATACAGTTAATTATTATTTATCCAGACAAATTGTGAATCCTATTCCAATGCCCGATTCTGCGGGTATGGTTGAAGCTGAGCGTTTGTATCTGATCAATTGCGCCATTTGCCATGGGCCTAAATTAGACGGAAACGGCCCACTGTATAAAGATGGAAATGGTCCTTATGCAGCTAAACCAGCCACACTGGTAGGTGATGCTAAATATGAAAGCATGCCGGAAGGGCAAATGTTTTACTCCATTACCTATGGTAAAAACTTAATGGGAAGCTATGCAAGCCAACTCACAAGGGAGCAGCGGTGGCAGGTTATTCATTATATAAAATCGAAGCAAAATAAAAACAAGCCTGCGGCTGATGCAACGGCAGCAGTAGCAGCAAAATAATTTTCGAACCAATAGCGATAAAAAAATAAAGATGGCATCTACATTCACAGAACAATTTGAAGTACCGGCCTCACTCAAAAAGTGGTCTATGGGATTGCTCATAGGCGGTGCAATTGCACTGGTAGTGGGTTTGGCAACAAAAGGATTCAGCAGCGATGAACATGAAAAAGCTGTTTTCTGGGGCACGCTAATGTATAATAGTATTTTCTGGTTGTTGGTTACGAATGCCAGTATGTTTTTTATATGTGCTACAACAATGGCCATGGGTGGTTGGACTACCGCTATCAGAAGAGTACCGGAAGCCATTTCTACTTTAGTGCCCATTTTTGGAGGTATTACTTTCGTTGTACTTATCTATATTGTCTTCATTGATCATAATCATCATATTTATCATTGGATAGATAAGGAAGCTGTGGAGAAAGATCCCATTTTAAAAGGAAAACAAGGGTTTCTAAATCCCACCTTCTTTTTAATTTGGACTACACTCACTATAGCCCTTTGGAGTTATCTCGGTATGAAGATGCGCCAGATCAGTAGTGAAGCAGATGAAGCACCAATGAATACAGAATCCGGGTATAAATATTTTGTAAAAAACACCAAGTTTGCTGCTGCATTTTTGGTATGGTTTGGATTAACTGTTGGTAGTACTATTCCTTGGTTATGGATGATGAGTATAGATGCGCATTGGTATAGTACCATGTATAGCTGGTACACATTTGCCAGTAGCTTTGTAAGTGGTATGAGCTTAGTTGCACTTTGGCTTATCTATCTAAAGAACAAAGGTTATATGGCTTATGCTACTCAGGAGCATTTGCATGATGTTGGAAAATTCATGTTTGCATTTTCAGTGTTTTGGACCTATCTCTGGTTTAGCCAATATATGCTGATATGGTATGCTAACATTAGTGAAGAAACTGTTTACTTTAAGCATAGGGTAGATGGTCCATATAAGGGTGTCTTCTTTTTGAACATTATTATTAACTTTTTGTGCCCTTTGTTGATTCTAATGAAGAGAGCAGTAAAAAGAAATTACACACTTGTTACATTTATGGCAGTTCTTATCATCTTTGGCCATTGGATAGATTTTTTTCAGATGGTAATGGGCAGTATTTCGCCGGATCATGTATCATTAAGTTGGTTAGATTTTGGTATTGCTGCATTTTTTGTGGGTATGATTTTATTCTTTGTATCAAAAGCGCTTGCAAAGAAGCCTTTGGTGCCACGTTATCATCCTTTCTTCAAAGAGAGTTTAATACATCATACCTAAAATATTATAACGAACAGAAAACTTTGTATAGATTATGACAACGTCAATGATTCTTGTGGTTGCAGTTTTTATTCTGGTTTTTGTAGTAATTTTTCAAATTGCTAAGGCCAGTGAATACGTGCAGGTAATAAAAGGAGAGGAGAAAGCCAGAAAGGAGCAAAATAAAGTGAATGGTTTTTTCATGATTGGATTTCTCATTGCAGGTTTGATTGGTGTTTATTATTGCAATGAATTATATTTTGGTAAAACTTTACTTGCATTTCCGGCAGCGAGTGATCACGGAGAAAAAGTGGACTCAATGCTTTGGATTACGATTGCAGTTACAGGCTCTGTATTCATAGCTACACAAATATTATTGTTTTGGTTTGCTTATAAATATCAGGAAAGCGATAAGCGTAAAGTTTACTATTTTCCACATAGCAATAAATTGGAATTAATATGGACTGTGGTTCCCGCTATTGTACTTACAGTTCTTGTAGTAATTGGTTTAAGAAACTGGCTGACTTTTACAAGTGAAGCACCAAAAGAAGCCATGCAGGTAGAAGTAATTGGTAAGCAATTTAACTGGATATTTCGTTACCCTGGAAAAGATAAAATATTTGGTAAGAAATATTATAAAAATATTGATGATGAAAATAGCAACTCATTAGGCCAACTATGGGATGATAGCAAAAACTATGATGATGTAGTTGCTACTCAAACTATGTACGCGGTAAAGGATAAGCCTATACAGTTGATTATAAGCGCAAGAGATGTTATTCATGATGTTGGTTTGAGTCATTTTCGATTGAAAATGGATGCAGTACCGGGCACACCTACTACTATGTGGTTTACTCCAAAATATACCACAAAGGAGATGAAGGAAATCACTGGAAATCCTAACTTCGAATATGAAATAAGTTGTGATCAAATGTGTGGTAATGGTCACTATAGTATGAAGGGTGTTATACAAGTTGTTACACAACCTGAATTTGATTTATGGATAGCTCAGCAAAAGCCAAATTATTATGTTGCTTTTCCAGATAAAGACCCATCAAATAATGCAGTTGTAAATACTGTTGATTCGTCTGCAACAACTAAAAAAAATATGGTTGCAACCAAAACAACAAAGCTCTGAAACTAAAGAGCAGGTTAATTGTTATTAAAAAAATTGAATTAATAAAGATAGTATGAGTAACGAGGCAATTTTGCAAACTGAGATCGGCGTAAATGTTCCGGTAGAAGTTCATCACGATTCACATACAGAGCATCATCATCATCATGAGAGATTTATCACAAAATATGTGTTTAGTCAGGATCATAAGATGATAGCCAAACAGTTTTTGATTACAGGAATGATATGGGCTGTGGCTGGTGGTTTTATGTCTGTATTGTTTCGATTGCAATTAGGTTATCCTGATTCAACATTTCCATGGTTAGAAGACCTTATCGGTAAATGGGGAAAAGGTGGTCATATTACACCAGAAGCTTATTATGCATTAGTAACCACACACGGTACTGTGCTTGTGTTTTTTGTATTAACTGCAGGTTTAAGTGGAACTTTTGCCAACTTGTTGATACCACTTCAGGTAGGTGCAAGGGATATGGCTTCACCTTTCATGAATATGCTGAGTTACTGGTTCTTCTTCTTGGCCAGCGTTATTATGATGTCCTCCATATTTGTTGAAACTGGCCCATTTAGTGGTGGCTGGACGGCTTACCCACCATTGAGTGCTTTGGGTGATGCCTCACCTGGTTCTAAAACTGGTATGGATTTATGGATCATATCAATGGCAGTGTTTGTAATCTCATCCTTATTGGGTGGCTTAAACTACATAGCAACGATACTCAATATGAGAACTAAAGGAATGAGTATGACTAGGCTGCCTTTAACAATCTGGGCACTCTTTTTCACTGCGGTATTGGGTGTACTTTCCTTTCCTGTATTGTTATCCGGATTTATTTTATTAATTTTTGATAGAAATTTTGGAACAAGTTTTTATCTTTCTGATATCTTCCTCGCATCTACCAATACAGCATTGCCAAATGAAGGAGGAAGTGCCATATTATTCCAACACCTGTTCTGGTTCCTTGGTCATCCGGAAGTATATATCATTTTACTACCAGCCATGGGTATGGTTTCGGAAATATTATCTACAAATGCCAGAAAACCGATATTTGGATACATGGCAATGATTGCCTCACTTTTTGCTATAGCGATACTGGCATTTTTGGTGTGGGCACACCACATGTTCGTAACAGGTTTAAATCCTTTCTTAGGTTCAATATTTGTATTACTTACTTTATTGATTGCGGTACCATCTGCCATTAAAGTATTCAATTGGCTTACAACATTATGGAGAGGTAATATTCGGTTTACACCAGCCATGTTATTTGCCATCGGCTTTGTAAGTTTGTTTATCTCTGGTGGATTAACCGGTATTTGGTTAGGAAACTCTGCTTTAGATATACACTTGCATGATACCTATTTTGTAATTGCACACTTCCACATTGTAATGGGTGTGGCAAGTATGTTTGGGATGTTTGCAGGTATATATCATTGGTACCCTAAGATGTATGGTAAATATTTGAATAACACACTTGGTTACATACATTTTTGGATTACGATGATTGGAGCATATCTCATTTTCTGGCCAATGCATTATCAAGGATTAGCTGGTATGCCTCGTAGGTATTATGATTTTAGTGTATGGGAAAGTTTCAAACAATTTGGTGACCTCAACCGCTTTATCAGCACAGTAGCAATGATAGTTTTTGCAGCTCAGTTCTTATTTTTATTCAACTTCTTTTATTCCATTTTTAAGGGTAGAAAGTTAAAGGTAAGAAACCCTTGGAGTAGTAACACATTAGAGTGGACTACACCAATTGAGCCTATGCACGGTAACTGGCCTGGGGAAATTCCAGAAGTATATCGTTGGGCTTATGATTATGGTAAGGATGGAAAAGACTTTATACCACAAACCACACCGATAGGCCAAGACGAATCGGAGAATCATTAATGTATTCTTAAACATATTATTGCCCCGAAATTTTCGGGGCAATTTTTTTTCTTACATTTTTGCAAACGCAAATGGAAAAAATAGAATCAAGAAATACTTCATCTGACTTTGTAGCACGCATCAAAGACTATGCACAACTTACAAAATTTACTTTAAGTTTTACCGTTGTTTTTAGTTGTGTGATATGCTATCTTCTTGCTCCAAATATTATTGCATATAATTGGATAGATATCATCATTCTTTTTTGTGCCGGCCTCTTAGTTACTGGTAGTGCAAATGCCATCAATCAGGCAGTTGAGAAAGACACCGATGCTGTAATGAAACGGACAGCAAACCGACCGGTAGCCGCAGGCAGAATGAGCGTAAAAGAGGCAAATACTTTTGCTTTTATTGCAGGTGTATGTGGTGTGGCAATTATGTACGTTCATTTTAATCTAAATGCTGCTTTATTATCTGCATTCAGTCTTTTTTTATATGCTTATATCTATACTCCTTTAAAGAAAGTAAGTGCTATCTCCGTATTGGTGGGTGCATTTCCAGGAGCTTTGCCTTGTCTCATTGGCTGGGTGGTAGCTACTGATACCATCAGTCCCTTTGCAGATATAAATGTGGCAGGAAAATCATTTCACAATGCAGCAGGATGGGCATTATTTGGCTTGCAATTCTTATGGCAGTTTCCGCATTTTTGGGCTATTGCTTGGGTGGCACATGGTGATTATACCAGAGCAGGATTTAAGTTACTTCCATCAAAAGCGGGTCCCACAAAATCTACAGCTTTGCAGGCAATCATGTATTCTGTTTTACTAATTCCTGTTGGACTTTTGCCTTATCTCTTTGATATTTCTGGAATCATAAGTTTATGGGTGGTTTTGGTTTGTAACTTACTTATGGTAATACAATGCGTAAGATTATATACGACAATGGAAGTCAAAGCTGCCCGAAGAGTGATGTTTGGTAGTTACATTTATTTAGCTGTTGTCCTATTGGCATTATTGGCTGATAAATACTAATAGAATCTATATGGTTTTGTCATAGTTTCTTAAGTAATAAAAAAATGATGGTAAACTTTTCTCTTCATTTTAGTCAAACCCTATCTTTAACCCCTCTGCACAGAAAACAAGAAAAATTATTTGAATGATACAAGCCGCCACCGGAATATTAATAGCCTATTTGATTACCTTTTTTTTGCTGCCATTCATTATTCGCATAGCTCAAATCAATAAAATTTTTGATATGCCAGATGAGCGTAAGACACATACTTACCCCATTTCCTCATTGGGGGGTATTGCAATATTTTCGGGGTTGGTTATCAGTCTGCTATTGGTGTCAGATTTTATGTCTGTCAATGCACAGTTTCAATATTTTTTGGCAGCATTTTTTGTGATTTTTATTTTAGGGGTTATTGACGATATTTTTATTTTGAAAGCTTGGAAAAAAATTGTTGGGCAGCTACTGGTTTCCGGACTAATTACCATGAAAGCGCATTTAATAGTGACAAATCTTCAAGGCTTTTTAGGTTTTTATGAGATATCTGAAACAACTGGATACATGATTACCTTTTTTAGTATCATCCTACTGATCAATGCGTTTAATTTAATTGATGGAGTAGATGGATTAGCCGCTTCTTTAGGACTACTATCCTCAGTATTGTTTGGTGTTTTTTTTCTAATTAATAATCAACCTGCTTATGGCGTTTTAGGATTTACGATGGCAGGCACATTACTTGCTTTTCTCATTTATAATTTTCCTCCTGCCAGAATTTTTATGGGAGATTCGGGAAGTACATTAATAGGTTTAGTAAATGCCATACTTGCTATTCGATTCATTGAAACAGCCTCATATGGTCCTGTAATGCCCATTGCATCGCCAGCGGCACTTGCTTTTGGTGCTTTATTGATTCCTCTTATGGATGTACTTAGAGTAATTATTATACGTGTTGCAAAAAGAAGATCTCCAATTGCGCCAGATAGAAATCACTTACATCACCTCTTACAAATGAAAGGATTTTCTCATACCGGTGTTACTATTACCTTACTGCTGAGTAGTTTGTTTATTTCCAGTGTGAGTTTCATCTTGCAGGGCATGCAGATACATGCCATACTTGCAATTCAATTTTTACTCTATTTTGGTGGTATTGGTGCATTGATTTACTTAGTGCCTGATCAAAATATGCTTCACATTGTATCTGATGAAATGATTATAGATGAGGAGGCAAAAGTGTATCCAATTTATAATTCAACAAAAGATAAAATATCTTCGGGTGAAGAATAATTTCGAACCTACGATACTTTAAAAAATAAGATTTATGTCAGAAGAATTAGCATTAATCATGGATGATATGGAGGAATCCATGAAAAAAGCAATCAGCCATTTAGAGGTTGAACTCATTAAGATAAGGGCTGGTAAGGCTAGTCCTAATATGGTAGATGGTATTATGGTTGATTATTATGGTAGTCCTACTCCCATAAATCAAGTGGCAAATATAACTGTGGCTGATGCTCGTACTTTAGGCATACAGCCCTGGGAAAAGAATATGATTCATGCCATAGAACGTGCTATTCTTGCTGCCAATATTGGGATAACCCCACAAAATGATGGTAATCTGATTCGACTGTTTTTGCCACCGCTTACTGAGGAACGAAGGAGAGAACTATTTAAGAAAGCTGGTGCAGAAGGGGAGCATAGTAAAATTGCTATTCGCAATATCAGAAGAGATGCTATTGAAGACATCAAATCACTTCAAAAAGAAGGGCTTAGTGAAGACCTTGCGAAAGATAGTGAAGCAGCAGTACAAGATATTACAAACAGATTTATAGTAATGATCGATAAGCACCTTGCTGCTAAGGAAAAAGAAATGATGGCTATCTAAGTTTATCTTGATTATGAAGTAATGCAAAATATCGTAACATACTTTGAGCAGATACCTTCATGGCAAAGGGCATTGATTTTGATTTGTGGTATTACATTTTTTTGGATGATTGAATTCATCAGACCATTATTTCATTTCCAATACAACAAACTAAAGCATGCCGGTGTAAATATTTTTTTTACCTGTACCACTGTTGTCATCAACTTCATTTTCGCATTCTTATTGCTGCAAAGCTGTGATTTTGTAACAAGCCATCATATTGGAATTGTGCATCAATTTGCGCTTCCGTTGTGGAGTGAGGTACTCATTACACTGCTTATTTTAGATTTAGTTGGTGCATATCTCATTCATTTTATACAACATAAAGTAAAATGGATGTGGCGTTTTCATATAGTGCATCATTCAGACACTCACGTAGATACCACTACCGCAAACAGACATCACCCTGTGGAAAGTGTATTTCGTGCAGGATTTACCATTCTTGCCATTTGGATTAGTGGAGCGGGCATTGGAGTAGCAATGCTGTATCAAAGTATTTCTGTTGTATTGTCTCAGTTCAATCATGCTAATATTAAGCTGCCGATTTTTATAGATAAGGCGTTGAGTTTTGTTATCGTGTCTCCAAACATGCATAAGGTGCACCATCATGATGTAGTGCCATTTACCGATTCAAATTATGGCAATATTTTTTCATTGTGGGATCGACTGTTTGGTACATTTCTTAAAAAACGTCCAAGTGATATTCACTATGGCGTTGATGTATTGAAGCGCTCAAATGACCAAAATATTATGGAACAGTTAAAAATTCCTTTCAAGAAATAATTTTTTTGTAAATATACATGTACATACATATATATTTGCACTGTGACAATTGAAAGCGCACTAAAGACCAATAATTTTAAGAACGAAGTACATAAAGCAAGTTTAAATATTCTTTATACTGCCTGGTGTATAAAATCGGAGTCCAATGCTGTTTTAAAAAGATATGGGCTTACACAGGAGCAGTATAATGTGCTGCGCATTTTAAAGGGTAGCCATCCTACAAGTCTTTGTGTAAAGGAGATTGGGAGCAGAATGATTGAGCGCAGTTCAAATGTACCAAGGATTATAGACAAATTGGTATTGAAGAAATTGGTGAAGCGTACCGGATCAGTAGTTGATAAGAGAGAAACAGTAAATACTATTTCCGATGCAGGCATTGCTTTGCTGGATGCAAGTACAAAAGTACTTGAAGTAAAATGGAAAAACTTGTTTGCACTCAATGAAGGTGACGCGAAGACTCTTAATGCATTAATAGAAAAAATGCGAAACGGGTTGTAATTTTTTTTGAACAAATGTATGTATATACATGTATTAAAATATAAAGTTAAATAATATGAGTAACTTTAGAATTGACCCCATTCATTCTGAAATTTTATTCAAGGCAAAGCACTTGATGATCACGAATATGTCCGGTTCATTTGGGGTGTTTGATGCCAATATGCAAGCTGATGCTGATGACTTTTCAGATGCAGTTATCTCTTTTTCTGCGGATATTTCAAGCATAAAAACGAAAAATGTACTAAAGGATAATCATTTGAAAAGTGATTATTTTTTTGGATCTGAGCAAAACCCCACAATGAATTTTCAATCTTCATCCATTGAGAAAAAAAGTGGGAAACAGTATTTGTTGAACGGTGCTATAACCATCAAAGCCGTTATACAGCCCATTACGCTACAGGTAGAATACACTGGAAAAGTGACGGATCATTTCGATCAAGAAAAATCAGGTTTTGAAAGTACTGGTGAATTATACAGAAAGGATTTTGGTCTTAACTGGAGTGCAGTTACAAATGCTGGAGGTATAGTAGTCAGTGATGAAGTAAGACTAATGATGAGTATTTAAATGGTGAAACAATAACTTTTTTATATAAAAATTGAAAAAATGAAAAGAATCAATGCTTTGATGGTGGCTACAGCCATCTTTATGTCATCCTGCCAGGATGCGCCAAATGCTGATAATGTAAGCACTACTGATGAACAGGCTACAGCTACTGTATCAGGAAATTCCTTTGTATTGGATAGTACCAGTACCATCATGTGGGGAGGTACAAAGCCTGATGCAACTCATACGGGCACATTCAAAATTGCCGCAGGCACTATTTCTGTTGATAACAATCAGATAACAGCAGGAAACATTTCTATTGATATAGCAAGTCTAATCGATTTGGATTTGGAAGGAGAATGGAAAACAAAATTAGAAGGGCATTTGAAAAGCCCAGACTTTTTTGACGTTGAAAAATTTCCTACTGCCACATTTGCTATTACTAAGGTAGAAGATTTTGATAGTACCAAAGTAACAAGTATTTTGGCTGGTGCCACTCATATTATAAGTGGAAATCTTACATTAAAAGATAGTACAAAAAATATTTCATTTCCTGCTATAGTGTCCATAACGGAGAATGGGTTATCTGCTAAAGCCGATTTTAATATTGATCGTACACTTTGGGGAATGAATTACAAAGGGCCTAACAATCCAGCAGACTGGTTTATTCGCAAAGAAGTGAACCTTAAATTTGATCTCTCAGCAAAGAAATAAAACAATAAACGACGAAATCTGTTTTATATACATCATCCCCGCTTATACATGAGCGGGGATTTTTAAATACACTGAATATGAATATTGAAATAATAGCAGGCAGCCCTCGCCAAAATAGTATTACCTACAGAGTAGCTCTTTTTCTGAAAAATTATTTAGGTGCCCATACTCCTCATGTTGTTGATATTATTGATGTGAGGGATTGGCCTTTTGAATCATTACAGCAAGATGTATATATGAATGCCGATGCGGCACCCGATCATTTGAAAGAAGTATCTATGCGTATATTTAATGCTGATGCTTTTATCTTGGTTTCACCAGAATATAACGGTAGCTATACTCCGGCTATGAAAATACTATTTGATCATTTTCCAAAACAACATCATAAAGCATTTGGCATAGTAACAGCAAGTACTGGAATTATGGGAGGTATGCGTGCCAGTCAGCAGATGCAATTACTGATACATGCACTTTTTGGTATTGGTTCACCCTACATGCTGATAACGCCACAAGTAGATAAAAAATTTAATGCAGATGGAGATTTGATTGATAGTGGCTTTCAAAAAAATACCGACCAATTTATACAAGAGTTTTTGTGGTTGGCAGAAAATTTAGCCATCCAAAAGGGTGTTGGTATAGAGTGATTTTTCGAAAAGTATTGTGGTAATTTTTTTGCGTTTGGAAGATAAATATCAAACATTCGTTTTCTTTCAACCTCTTGTTGTGCTGCCGATTGTTTTACTTTTTGATAGTTATATCCTCCGGTTTTGCTAACACTATTTCATATTTTTCATTGTAAAGCAGTATCATTCCAGTAATACATACGTTCTTGTATTTGAAGTTTGTTTCAGGAGCTTTGGAGAAAAGAAAACGACAGGTATCCGGAATGAGTACTGTTATTTTTTGTTTTGGATATGCACCACCCATATTCAAAAGTGTCAGTCTTTTTTTGGACTTATCTAAAAATATACCACCATATATTTTATCACAAATAGTAACTGTTTGATTTACGTATAGATGAACACTATCAATATTTACTATGGGAGGTATAGCAGCAGAATCCAAATCTTGCTGAGCATAAACATATAGTGAAAGAAATAAAAATGGAATGACCATAATTCTTTGTTTCATATAAATTAATTTTTAGCCTTTCAAATATAGTTGAATTATGATATAATGATAGGTGTGGTTAAATTAATATCAAAACCGGAAAACAATCTCAAAATCTGGTTGAAGTTTGCTTATATGATAATGGAGCTAACGGCAGATAAGATCATGATTAAATAATTCCATCTTATGAATGCTGATTTTTGTGCATACGGTATCAAAAATTGTATTCCTATGTTGTCTGTATCAATTATTTTATCACAAAAAAAGCTGCTCAAAATTGAACAGCTTAAAATAATTATATGCTAAGGCTATTTTCCTAAAAAGTCTTTGATTTTGTCTTTATGTACAATGGCTTCTTTAAAAGTGTATGCGCCGGTTTTAGGACTACGTACAGCTTTAATCACTTTGGTCCAGTTTTTTGCTTCTGCTGCTGCTTTCTGGTCTTTTGTTTTAATCGCCGTTTTTGCTGCTTTTGCCATCTTAAATCAATTATAATGTGATGAGAATATTATTTAATTTCTTTGTGTACAGTTACTTTCTTAAGTATTGGATTATACTTTTTTAATTCCAAACGTTCTGGGGAATTTTTTTTATTTTTTACAGTGATATATCTACTTGTACCAGGCATGCCACTAGTTTTATGCTCAGTGCATTCCATGATTACCTGTACTCTATTTCCTTTTTTTGCCATGATTAGCCTTTTAGATAATTAATTTAAATATGTGCTCCTTTTGCCCTCAATTCTTTTACTATTGTACTCAAACCATTCTTATTGATGGTGCGAATTGCTTCAGCAGATAGCTTAAGCGTAATCCAACGATTCTCTTCTGCAAAGTAGAAGCGTTTTGTTTGTAAATTTGGTAAAAACCTATGTTTAGTTTTTATATTTGAATGCGATACCCTGTTTCCTGTCATGGGCTTTTTTCCTGTTACTTCGCAAACTCTGGCCATTGTTCAAAATTTTTGGACGGCAAAGATAGGGGCCTTCGATGGTAAATCTGAAAAAAAATTAAAGTAAGTTTAAAATAGTTGTGTTCAAACCTAAAAAAATGGCCCCAGCCTAAAAAGATAGGGATTAATTTCAATCCTAAACCTTAAAGTGCAAAGCTATCAGCAAATACGGTATAGAAAAATGTTTTTTATGAATGACAAATTTTTACCTATGTGTCCGCTGTCCTCATTTACAAACTAATTATTTGAAAAGCTTGCTGTAATGGATTTAAGGCTTTTTTTAGTCTTTCAGTTTCTGTATCTGTAATAAAAACCTGCATATTTCCGATGCATAAATTTGCTAATAAATTTTCTACTCTACCTGCATCTAATTTTTCAAAAATATCATCTAATAATAGGATGGGTGCAAAACCATTCTTAGTAGTTAAAGTCTGAATTTCTGCAATTTTAAAAGCAAAAAGTAGGCTTTTCCTCTGGCCTTGACTGGCAATATTCTTAAAAAGAAAGTTTCCACATTCTACAACAATATCATCTTTATGGGGGCCACGAGTGGTGCGCCCAGCAGCTAAATCTCTGTTTCGGAATTGGGTCAATTGATTTGCCAACTTTCCGTCCTCTTGATGACTTTGGTATCTAAATGTTAACTGCTCATTGCTATTTGCAATGGATTGATAGGCCGCTGCCAGCAATGGAAAAAACTTATCTAGGAATTGTCTTCTTTCTAAAAATATTTTTTCACCCGATGCTGCAAGTTGTATATCTGTTACTTCTAAGAGGGTATGATCAAGGAATCCATTTGAGATATTTTCCTGTAAGAGTTTGTTTCTTTGGTCTAATAATTTTTGATAGATAACCAATGCACTTAGATAGTCAGCATTAATTTGACTTAATAAAGTGTCAAGAAAACGTCTTCGCTCTGCGCCACCTTCGTTTACTAATGAAATATCATCTGGGGCTATACAAACTGCCGGGTATTGGCCTATATGGCTCGAAAATTTCGTTACAATATTGCCATCTTCAGAAAACTCTTTTCGATTAGTTTCTCTTAGGATGCATTTTAGATGATGTGCTTTTTCTAACTTTTTATAATTGCCTTCTATTCTCCAGCCGGCACCATCTATGTGAGTGCTCTGAGCATCTGGTTTTGAGAAAGCGCTTTTTGTAAATGAGAGATAATAAATGGCATCTAAAAGATTCGTTTTTCCAGTACCATTTTTTCCTGTAATGCCAATAATGTTTTCGGTAAAACGAAATTGTCTTTCAGCATAATTTCTAAATTGAAAAAGAGAAATACCTTCACAAAAAAGCATGTGCAAATAAAGGATATCAATGCTAAAAGGGCAATAATATAATCAATTCAATACTGTTTAATACAAATGTTATATAAATCGGATATGCTTATTTAAAAACCCATTTTGCCCATATAAAAATCGAGTACATGGCTCCGCAATATGTAATCATATCTGCCACTGATTCGGTTTACAATGGCATTCTCCATATTATTTTTTGCTGTAAGATATTCTACACTATTGATAGCCCCGGTTTCAAAACGTACTGTAGCAATTCGATAACTTTCTGTTAATGCATTAACTTGATCTGTCATTTGCACATACCGATCCATAGCAGCATGTCTGTTGATATACGCCTGATCTATGGTTTGCCTGAGCTGTGTTTTTGTGGCCTTGTTTTCTGTTTCTATTCTCTGTTTGGCTAACTGGGCACGCTTTAGTTGTGACCGTATTTGTAAACCATTCAAAATGGGTATTTGTATGCTGATGCCTACCTGTGTATTAAAGTTGTTTTTCCATTGATTAAAGTATCCAATTTTTTCCTCTGCAAAAACTGAGTTATTTGTTATTACATCATTCTTAACGCCATCTACCAATACATAATCACCAGAGGGAACATCGCTGCTGGATACAAAATTTAAAGTACTTGCTGCACTGGAAATATTGGTGCCTAAAGAACCATTCAATGAGATGGTAGGAAGCAAAGACCCTTTTATAGCTGCAATATTTTTTTCGGCACTTTGCTGTCTTAAAACTGCTGCCTTCATCAATGCTAAGTTGGCGGCCGCAGTATTGAATATAAGCTCTCTGTCAGCTTCATAAGCTAGCGGCAAAATTTCCTGCTCTACTTTTTCCAATAGTAGTGCAGGGTCATAATCAATGTTCATCCATTGCGCCAGCAAAATTTTTGCATTTTCTACATTGGTTTTACCGTCTATTACATTCATTTCGTCGCTAGAAAGCTGTGCTTTTAAATCATAATATATACCCGGCTGAGTAGCTCCGTTTTGCTGTAAAACCTCTAACCTATCTACCTGTTGTTTTGTAAGGTCTCTACGCTGTATGGAAGCTGACAATTGCTCATCAGCACTCAGTACTTGCAAGTAAGCAAGTATAACATTTATCGTAACAAGATTTTTTGATTGTTCCCAATCTTGCTTTGATGCATCTGCCAGCAATGCAGCACTTTGTTTATTATTGCGAATACTGCTTCCATTCCACAATGTAATGCCTGCATTGAGATTATATCCCGCAAACAATAATCGTTGATCTTTATAGGTATTAGTGAATGGATCAATACTTCGGCCAAGATTTTCTCCATGACTAATATTGGCTGAAACACCCGGTAATGCAAGTGCTTTGGCCTGTTGTAAATCTATAAGCGAACCATCAGCTACATAGCCAGCTTGGTTTACTTGCAAATTATTTTTAATAGCTGTGTCAATACAAGCCCTCAGCGTATATGTATTTTGTGCCTCTACTTTCCCTGCAAGTAAAAGTACTATTATAAAAAGAAATTTTTTATTCTTTGACATCTTCATAAGAAATTAATTGTGTTCAGTTTTTTCAATCCATCCGTCTAATAAATGAATAACACGATTGCCATATTGTGCATTCTTTTCATTGTGGGTTACTTGTATAATGGTTACACCTTCTTCTTTATTCAATTTTTTAAATAAGTCCATTATTTCTTCTCCTTGTTTGCTATTGAGATTGCCGGTAGGTTCATCTGCTAATATAAGTTTCGGCTTTGCAACTAAAGCCCTTGCAATACCAACTAATTGCTGCTGCCCGCCCGAAAGTTGTGTAGGAAATAAATCTTTTTTTCCTACAATCTGAAATCGATCCAAAATATCAGCAACAATGGCTTTTCTTTCAGAAGATTTTACATCTTGATACAACAATGGAGTTTCAATATTTTCATAAACCGTTAGCTCATCAATGAGGTGATAAGCCTGAAAAACAAAGCCCATATATTGTTTATACAATTGGGTGCGATGCTTTTCTTTTAATGCATGTACTGCTTCATGAAGAAAATGATATTCGCCTTCATCAAATCCATCCAGCATTCCTATTACGTTGAGTAATGTTGTTTTGCCACTTCCACTGGGTCCCATGATAGAAATAAATTCACCTTCATACACAGAAAGATTTATATCCTTAAGCAAAAATGTACGGTTATTCCCCACATTTATCCATTTAGAAATATGTTTTAATTCCAGCATGTACAATATTTTTTAAAAATTAAATTACTTGATGTATAAGTAAATGAAATAGTATGCCAAGATATTTTGTATTGATAGACAATAAGTTATAAAAATGTTTGTAAATATACTGTTCGCTTTTGTTACAATTTTTGTTTGATTTTGTAACGTAGTTTACCGGGTGAGTTCTATTCTGGAATTTTTTTATATAATGGGTTGGGATAGGGTTGCAATGTGATGTAATTTTTTATTTTTGTTTTGTAACAATGGTATCTACACTTTTAGTAATAACCAGTTATCTGGCTTCTTACCCACCCAAGGTTTACCTAGTACTGCATTCGTAAATGTAAATGATAATTACTGCAATTTTGATGGATTAGAGCCAGCGGTAACCGATTATACAAAAATGAATTTATCGGGAAATTCAATTAGCCAAAATCAGTTGCCGCTTCATCAAAATGGAAATAAACTTTCCGTTTATGCAGGCGGTACTTTAAGTAACAATAAATACTTCTGGTATAAGAATAACGTATTGGTACAAACAAAAATTGGAGATTCTACATTTACTTATTCTAGGGCAGGTACATATAAAGTTACAATCGAAAATACAGTATTAGGATTCTATTCTAGATTGTATAGCACAAGCATAGTAATTTCTTCATCCATCAATATGTCGAATAGTAATGTCACCTTGTGCTCAATTTCCCCAAATCCAGCAAATGATTAAATAAATATTCAATTGAATAAGACTAATGCTAATGATTGTATAGTTTATATACTTGATAATAGTGGGAATGTAGTTTTTACAAAAGCATACTTTAAAAAAGAGATTCTAAGCATAAAAGTTGGCTTTCTTAAAACAGGTAATTACCATCTAAGGATAGATAGTAAAGGTGCCTTTGATGAGGGAAGTTTTCTAAAAAAACAAGAAAAACATATCTTAATTGATTGAATAGAGGTTTCAAAAATGAGCCTCTATTTTTATTAAATGTTGTGTGTAAAAGTATTAAAAAGCAAATTTTACAATTCAAGATAACATTAGTTTATAATCTTATATTTAATGTATATTGATAACTGCTACATGGCACCACATTTGTGATTGATCTTTACTTAATAAATTTAAAATACTAGTAAATATCAATACACAGTATAAAATTTTGAAACTATATGTTTGGGGTAAAAAGTATATGCAACCTATGATTAGGTGATAGTTTGTACCTTACTCTAAAACATTAGAAGTATGTAAAGCCAGATTAAATAAAAAATAAAGCGTCATGAAACAAAAAAGAAATCAGTATTTAGCTATTGCTGCATTTGCATTAATGCTTGCAGCTTGTAACAAAAATGCACAAGAGCCACAAGGTGGCAATGAAGAAAGCTCAACTGATATAAGCGAATCAGTTAGTGCAGCAGGAAACAAGTATTTAAGCCGGGTATTATTTGAAGACTTTACGGGTGCCTGGTGTGGTTATTGTCCACGATTGGGTTATAAGTTTGATTTGTTAGAGGACAATAATCCAAGATTCATTTTTGTAGGCAATCATAATGGAGATGCATTTGAAACCTCCTATCAAAATACTTTGGAAAATGAATTTAAAGTAAATGGATTTCCGACAGGTATAAAAATGCGTGATTGGAAAACATCTACAAGCCCTGTAAAGTTTGCAGACAATGGCTCAGTAACCAATATGTCAGATACCTCTCAGGCATCGGCTTACCTCAATTCAAATGATTCTTTGGGCCTATCTATTTCTAATGCTGCCATATCCGGAAATACAGTTAGTGGCAAGGTTAAAGTAGCTTTTGGGTTTACTTATAGCGAGCCTTTGCAAATTGTGATTGAATTGGTGGAGTCTAACTTAGTATTGGCACAATCCAATTATTACAACAGTAGTCCTGTGGGCAATCCATTTTATCAGAAAGGCAACCCAATTACAAATTATGTACATAATAATGTGTTAAGAAAAGTATCTACAGCCACACTGGGTGATGCTATTCCTTCCACAAAAACAACAGCAGGTAAAACATTTACAAAGTCTTTCAGCTTTGATGCAACAGGATACAATAAAGCAAATTGTAAAGTAATTGCTTTTGTTGTTGGTCAAAAAACAAATACAAAGTATAAGGGTATTGTAAATGTACAATGGGCCCAAGCTGGTCAAAACAAGGCTTTCGAAATAGTTAATTAATCAATAAAAAATCAATCTGGCTTTGGGGGAGCTATATCTGGCTCCCCTTTTTTCCCGTAAAATTTTTGTCAAATCTTTAAAATTGTGCCATTGTTCATTACATTTACTCACTTTTTTACGCAGTGTCAAATTCAATTTTGATGCTGACAGAATGCTAACTATCTCATGCAACTTTTTTTTATACCATGAATTTTTTATCAATTTTTTAAATTAATGCACATGAAACCATTGATTAAATTTGGCGTAGCCATGCTTGCAGGTATCAGCCTGTATTCCTGTAGTAAATCTAGTTCAAATACAAACCCTGATGATGGGGGAGGGGAAGTTATTGTAGATGATATTGAAAAAGATAGAACATTTACAAGTAGGGCTTTATTTGAGGATTACACAGGAACATGGTGCGGCTTTTGCCCACAGATTGCCTACAAGTTTGAAACATTAGCTGCCAATAATCCCCGCTTTATTTTTATTGGAAATCATTCTGGTGATGATTTGCAAACAAAGTATCAGTCCACTTTAGAGGCTGAATATGGCGTAATTTCATGGCCGGATGCCATTATGATGAGAAATTATTTGCCAGATAATACCCCGGATAATTTTATTAGCACAGGAAATATTTTAGACCTTTCTGATACAGTACAAGTGCAGCCTTGGTTGGCTACAGACCAATCAGTAGGTGTATCATTCTCCAATGGTAAAATTGAAAACAATCGTGCTAAAGGAACTGTTAAAATTGCTTTTGGAAAAGACTATTCCGAAACGCTAGCAATAACTATTTTATTAGTTGAAAAAGGTATTGCTGAAGAGCAGAAAAATTATTACAATAGTAGCCCTTCGGGCAATCCGTTTTATGGCTTAGGCAATCCTATTGAAGATTATGAACAAGATAATGTACTTCGTGAAGCAGCCACAAATATTCTTGGTGATAATATTGATGCAGCCTCTACAAAAAACGGTAAAATTGTAAGTAAGGACTTTGACTTTGATTTATCAAAATATAACCCTTCAAATTGCATAGTTGTAGCATTCGTGAACGGAAAGAAATCTAATGCTACTATAAAGGGAATATTAAATGTGCAGTGGACCGCCGCAGGCACAAATAAATCATTTGAAATCACAAATTAAAAATCATGAAAAAATTTATAATATTATTTTTCATTGTTGCATTACATTCCCGATT
>CALAGJ010000100.1 GCA_937892395.1 uncultured Parafilimonas sp. | reverse complement strand
TTTGCTAATCATAATAGTATTTATTTTGGGGTGATTAAATCAGTACTTCTAAAAATTTAATCAAAGAGTTAATTCCAGTAGGTTCTATCCAATTATGGGTAAGCGATATTACTTACATTCATTTAATAAATGGGTTTGCATATTTGAGTTTAATAACAGATGCATATAGCAGAAAAATAGTAGGTTTTTACTTATCCAAAACATTAGAAGCCACAGGAAGTATTAAGGCTTTAAAAATAGCTCTGCAATACAACCATGTAGAACCAAATAAATTGATTCATCATAGCGATAGAGGTGTTCAATATTGTTGCAATACCTATGTCGAAATACTCAAAAAAAAGAAGATAAAAATATCCATGACCGAGCATGGTGACCCATTAGAAAATGCCATTGCAGAAAGAGTAAATGGAATTTTAAAGGATGAATTATTGGAAGATGTGTACAAAGATTTTGCAGCAGCACAACAGGGTGTAGCTAAAGCAATAAGTGTGTATAATCATTTACGTCCACACAGTAGTATTAGTTATAAAACACCAATAGAATTACACAATAATAATGAGCCTGTACAAAGAAAATGGAAGAATTATTATGTAAAAAATAAGCTACTAAATGTTGAAGTTGCTCATGAAATGCACCGATGAAAAAAATATTTCTTTAGCTATGATGGGCTACAAAATATTTTTTTCATCTACAAACCTAACTTTGAAATGTAAACCTAGGATAGGACTAAAACTTAATCGTAAACCTGTCGTAGGATTAATCACAAAAAACTGTCAACTAATTTCAGGACGATACACTGTTATTAAAATTGTTAAATTGTTAGACAGCAATTCTACAAAAGCTGACACCATAAAACCTATAGGTTTTCAGGCAAAGTGTTTTTATCAAGTAAGGTTTAAAGACAAATCAATAAAACGAGATACAACTTTCATTATGCTCAATGAAAATAAGGATATTATTAAACGAGAAGACTTTCTAAAATTGCCTTACGAAATTGACTTTGAAAAATATGATTAACCATAACCTACGCCTAACATTTAGACATATAGCCGAAAGCCCCCTGCAATAAGCCTTTTTACATTCATAAAGACATATAAAATTAATCGAACTGGGGGCTTTCGCCTATACGTTGTTCAGCAACGCCGGGCATGCAGGATGGTAGTGATGTATAGGTGGCTTAGTATAGCTTTTTGTGCAGATTTTTAGGGAGTACAGGCATTGCATTTACCATCACCATCATCTACTCCAATTTCTATTTTAGCGGATAGATTTCCCATACCCGCTCTTACACGAGTTGGAAAATAATATAACTGATATGAACTGCTGATTGGTTTCATGGTATGTAGATTAATCTTGGTAAGCTTTTGCTGTGTAGGTCTTCTGTGAGTAAACGATATATTGCATACTATACATTTATCTTAAAGAATCATTGAGCATTAAGATAAAGGATTGAAATGGCTGTCTATTTTACAATCAGTACATTTATTGAACTGAGTTTATGTCTTACCGCATTTACAGTATCACCATAAATAATATCTTTAAAACCCTTATGGCCATGTGTACCCAATACCAATAGATCTGCATTGCAAAGTTTTGTAAGTCTTACTATTTCATTGATGCGATCATGATAGCCAAGCATATACTGTGCTTGATAACCCATCGCAATCATCTGAGCAGTTAATGACTCCATCCTTTGCACATCATATCTTGTTTCTTGATCATCACTTAAATCTCCGGCATAATTAGCAGGTACTGTTTCTACAATATGTATCAGTGTATAAAATGTGTGGGCATTGCCCTGCCTTAGTGCATTGCTGATCACTTTTTCATCATTTGCATTAAAATCTAACGCTATAGCTACATTATTTACTGCTGGTATTTGTTGTGGTTTTAACTGAGGAATTGGGCCATGTAAATCTGCACTTCGCTCTTGCTCATTTCTGCGCAGCAGGGGATAAATAATCATAGCAATAAATAATGATACAAAGCCCACTGCAGCTGCTATGATGATGATTTTAATCCCCGTATTTCCCGGCATCTGCATAAAGGAAACAATCTCATTAAACACCAACCTTACATTTAAAAAAATAAGTATAAAAGCTACAATGGCTGCTATGATTTTTGTAGGGAGTTTTATGGCAAACTCACCCATCTTCTTCTTATTGCTTACAAAATAAATAAGAGGAATAATGGCAAAACCCAACTGCATACTAAGTAGTACCTGGCTCAGTACCAGCAGGTCGTCCACTTTTGATTCACCATAAATAAGAATAACAATTACGGCCGGAATAATAGCAAGCAATCTTGTAATCAGTCTTCTTAACCACGGGTTGATTCGCAAGTGCAAGTATCCTTCCATGATGATTTGCCCTGCAAGGGTTCCCGTTACAGTAGAACTCTGCCCGGATGCAATTAAGGCTACAGCAAAAAGTATTGGTGCCAACGAAGAACCCAGTAATGGATCTAATAAACGATGTGCATCTTCAATTTTGGCCACCTGACTATTGCCACTATAAAAAAATGCAGATGCTGCTAAAATTAAGATAGCAGCATTTACAAAAAATGCAGCATTGAGTGCAATAGCACTATCAATAAAATTATACTTCAATGCTTTTTTAATACTGGTACTATCCATTTTTATTTTCCTAGTTTGTACCAATGCAGAATGGAGGTATAAATTATGTGGCATTACGGTGGCTCCAATAATACCCACAGCTATATACAATGCATTTTCATTGAGCGATGAAGGAATCAAACCCTTTACCACTTGCCCCATTTCAGGCTTTGCCAGAAAGAGTTCTATAAAAAAAGAAACAGCAATTACTGCCACCAATGCTATAATAAATGCTTCCATAAATTTCATTCCCTTTTTCTGTAAATAAAAAATAAGAAATGTGTCCAGCACAGTTATGGCCACTCCCCATATCAAAGGAAGCCCAGTAAGGAGTTTGAGGCCCAGTGCCATACCCAGCACTTCTGCAAGGTCAGTAGCGGCTATGGCCAACTCTGCCAGCAGGTAAAGAAAAAAGTTAACCACCGTGGGATAGATTTCCCGGTTGGCTTGTGCCAAATCTAAACGCCTTACAATGCCCAACCTTGCACTCATACTTTGAAGTAGCAATGCTATTAAGTTGCTCATGAGCAATACCCATATTAGCCGATAGCCAAACTGTGCTCCACCTTGCAAATCGGTAGCCCAATTGCCAGGATCCATATAGCCCACACTTACCAAATATGCAGGACCCAGAAATGGCAAAATTTTTCGCCATCCTTTTCTGGGCACTGTTGTATTGACACTATTATTGACCTCACTAAGCGAGCTACCGGCCAGGAGTAAATGGTGTTTTGTCTTATCCGACTGCATGGAATCTAATCTTTATTATGAGGGTTTTGTTTGATGTCTGCCTCATTATTTTTGGCAAACCTAAAAATAATTATTGAGGTATGGGCATGTGCGTTATTTTTATCTGAAATCAAAACCATGAGATATTTTATTCTGATATTTTTTTTTCTTTTTTGTATTGCCTGCGGCAATGATGATATTGATTTATCAGGCGATACGGCGCTGAAAATTGAAAATTTTTATCAACTATTTACTCCAATAAGTAATAGTAAAAAAATTGCAGATACTGGTTTACTTCATGCCGTAGATACTTTGCAAATTAAACTCAAGTTGCTCCATCAATTTGTGCCGGATTCCATTACTATCAAAGCCACAGGAAAAAAAGCAGATGCATACACCATTTATCCATTGGGTTATATTGGCAAGGAAGAACAGGAAAAATATGTCTTGATAAAATATGTAAAAAAGCAGGAAGCCTCACTTTGGGTATATGTGTTTGGATCGAACAATCAATATAAGGCTGCCATGAAATTGCTGAGTAATGATGTAAAAGATAAATATAGTAGAGATGTATTGATAACTCCAGAGCCAACATTTATCAGCAATAAAGAAAAAATAACTACAGATATTACTTACTATACAAAAGTTGCTATGGCTTACAATGCTGCAGACAATAGTTTTATTAATGTGATGAAGGATAGTAATGAAGATGATGATGAAAACATGGTCATCAATCCAATAGATACATTGCCCAAAAAAAATAAATACAGCGGCGATTATGTCAAAGACAAAAGAAATTTTATATGTGTAAGAGATGGTAAAAATGATTCCACGTATCAGTTCTTTTTGCATATAGACAAGAAGAATGGAGACTGCACCGGGGAGTTGAAATCCGGTTTTACTATCAATAAAAAAGGGATAACTGCATACAAAGAAGGTGGGGATCCATGTGTTATCAATTTTACATTTTCCTCCGGCTCAGTTGTGATGCTTGAAGAGGGAAGCTGTGGCAACAGACGTGGCATGGACTGTTTGTTTGATGATACATTTAAAAAGCAAAAACCACAAAAAGAAAAAAAATAAGCAAATATGACTGTGTATATTCTATGGGTGCTTGTGAAGGAGTTTACCCTTAATATCTAATATAAAATCATTTTCAAAATAAGCCAAATGTTTCGTTATATTATCATTATTGTTTCTGTTTTTATGGCCATTTCCTGCAAGGAAAATCCGGAGAAAACCAGTTCATATATTTCCTCATATTTTAGTTATCCTGATTCAATTGAAGCAGGTGGTGTACAAATGATTCCAATAAAAACAGCGGTAGGAAATTTTAAAGTTTGGACAAAAAGATTTGGTAATAATCCAGCAATAAAAATTCTTTTATTGCATGGTGGTCCAGCATTCACACATGAATATATGGAATGTTTCGAAACTTTTTTTCAGCGGGAAAGTTTTGAGTTTTACGAGTATGACCAGTTAGGCTCTTATTATAGTGATCAGCCAAAAGACAGCAGCCTTTGGACTATCGACAGATTTACAGAAGAAGTAGAACAGGTGCGGCAAGCTATTGGGGCAGACCATAATAATTTTTATATCATAGGCAATTCCTGGGGAGGACTATTGGCTATGGAATATGCGCTGAAATATCAAGCCAATTTGAAAGGCCTGGTGGTGGCGAATATGGTAGCAAGTATTCCACAATATGTAAAATATGCAAATGGAGTACTCGCACCACAAATGCCCCCGGATGTACTTGCAGAAATAAGAACGTTGGAAGCAAATAAAGATTATTCCAATCCACGATACATGGAGCTACTCATTCCCAATTTTTATAAAGAGCATATATGCAGATTAAATGAATGGCCAAATGGTTTTAACCGAGCAATGAGCCATGTAAACAATGAAATTTATACCCTTATGCAAGGCCCAAGCGAATTTGCCGCAAGTGGTAGATTGGCCCAGTGGGATATAACCACACGATTAAAAGACATAGCTATCCCCACTTTAATGGTAGGTGCAAAGCACGATACCATGGATCCAAAACTAATGGAGCAGCAAAGTAAATTAGTGCAAAATGGAAGATACCTTTACTGTCCTAATGGCAGCCATTTAGCCATGTGGGATGATCAACAAATTTTTATGAAAGGAGTGATAGATTTCATACATGATGTGGATGAGGAGAAGATGTAGTAAATAAATGTGAGTTGATCACAATACAATATTTTCTAGCCATATATCTCCTGATGAATATCTTTTTTATTATATCCCAATTCTACAATACGCTGTTTGGCTTCATCAATCATATTCTTCCATCCACATAAATAAAAAGATGCAGCTGGTGGCACTAGTACACCTTCTGCATCAGTTACTGTAGCTGCTTTACAAATTTCTTCATATACCTGGTGTACATAACCAATGCGTACCAAATGATCGAGGTTGGTTTCCTGCTCACGGCTGTAGCAAGTATGAAAATGAAATTGAGGAATACGGCGGCTCAGGTCTTTTAATTCAGCTGCATAAAGCGCATCGCCAAATAATCTGCAACCAAATATGAGGTGTATATTATGCGTAGCAATATTATTTTTTACTAAATGATGTGCCATGCTCCTAAATGGTGCAATGCCGGTGCCGGTACAAATAAAAAATAAGTCTTTTTCTATAGGATCAGGTAGGGTAAATACACCTTGAGCACCACGAAAGCTTAGCTCACTACCCACCTGTACTTCATTAAAAAGATAGTGTGTGCCGGCACCGCCTTCCAATAGTACAATCACTAATTCAAATTGATTGCTACCATCTGGCCAAGAGGCAATGCTGTAACTACGCCATCTTTTATTTTTTTGTTCATGAATGGGTAAGTCAAATGTAACAAACTGACCGGGTTTAAAATCGAATGATTCCAACTCAGGAATTTCAAACCAAAACCTTTTTGTATTGTGTGTTTCATCTGCTATACGTATCACTTTGCAGATGCGCCATGGCTCAGGCATATTTTATTTTTTTGGTAAAATGCAGCAATCCGATGAATAAAAAAATATTTAGCTCAAATTTTTTTTCACAGCCCTGTACATTTGCACCCCGCATGAACCTGGAAACATTATTACAGGCTTATCATCAATCACCATTGTTATTAAAAATGGTGCAGCAATTTATTGCCACAGATGAACAAAGCAGAACACTAACTTATCTTAAAAATTTAGCGGGTAGTAGCCCTGCATTATTTTTTAGTGCCTTATATCAGAGGCCGGAAGCCGCTCCCTTCAATCATCTTATCATATTGAATGATGCAGAAGAAGCTGCCTATTTTCATAACACCATCGAAAACATAACAGGCGCATTAGATTTATTTTATTTTCCTTCATCCTTTAAGACGAAGAAAAATTTTAGTCTGCTGAATCCTTCGCATGTAATGCTGCGTACAGAAATGCTCACCAGGCTGAGTACTGCCATAGCGCAAAAAAATTCCGGCGAAGCCGTTATTAGAAAAAAAATTATCATCACCTATCCGGAAGCACTATTTGAAAAAGTAGTATTGTCAAAGACTTTAGAAAGTAATATCATTTTTATAAAAGTGAATGAAAGCATACAGCCGGATAGCCTCATGGAGCTGATGGTGATGTATGGGTTTACACGTACAGATTTTGTATATGAGCCGGGTCAGTTTGCACTACGTGGCGGCATTTTGGATATTTATTCTTTTGGCAATGAAAAGCCATATCGTATAGAATTGTTTGGCAATGATGTGGATAGCATCAGAATCTTTGATCCGGAATCACAGCTCAGTGAGCGAAAGCTGCTACAGGTAAGCATTATACCCAATGTAGAAACCCAATTTGCAGAAGAAGAAAAAACTGATTTGCTTACATTTTTACCTGCCAATACATTGCTATGGCTACGGGATTGGGATGTAATAAAAGAAGCTATTGAAGAACAAGCAGAAGCACTACAATTATATAGAAACAGAGAGGAAACTTATGCTGCTGCGCAGAATGATGACGCAGACGATACAACCTATTTTAAAGATATACATGCTGACGTATTTACACCAGCTGCTGCAATTGAAACGCAGCTGCAGCATCGCAGCATTATTGAGTTTGGACATAAGCCACATATAACATCTAAGGCAGATGTAACAATTGATTTTCATACCACAGACCAGCCTTCCTTCAACCGCAATTTTGATTTACTCATTCAGGATTTAAAATTGAAGGAAACCAATGGTTACGGCATCTACATTTTTGCAGAGCAAGCCAAACAATTAGAAAGATTATACAGCATTTTTACTGACCTCAATACATCCATTCAATTTACTCCCATTACCACCGGCATACATGAAGGTTTTATAGATCATGATCACAAATTGCTATGCTATACAGATCACCAAATTTTTCAACGATACCACAAATATCGTGTTAAACAAGCCTTTACAAAAAACAAAGCCATTACGCTAAAAACCTTACGGGATCTACAACCTGGAGATTTTGTAACACATATAGATCATGGAGTAGGCCGCTATAGTGGATTGCAAAAAATAGAAGTGGCAGGGCATGTACAAGAGGCTGTACGTATTATATATAAAGACAATGATGTACTCTATGTCAATATAAATTCACTACATAAAATATCAAAATATACCGGAAAGGAAGGCACAGAGCCACGCATCAATAAATTGGGCAGCGATGCATGGAACCGATTAAAAGAAAAAACAAAAGCTAAAGTAAAAGAAATAGCTTTTGACCTCATTAAATTATATGCAGAGCGCAAAGCACAAATTGGTTTTGCTCATACGCCGGATAACTATATGCAAACAGAACTGGAAGCCAGTTTTATGTTTGAAGACACACCAGATCAAAGCAAAACCATAGCCGATGTAAAAAAAGATATGGAAAGCGAAAATCCGATGGATAGATTGGTGTGTGGCGATGTGGGTTTTGGTAAAACAGAAATAGCTGTAAGGGCAGCTTTTAAAACCTGTGTAGATGGGAGACAGGCTGCTATATTAGTACCCACTACTATTCTTGCATTTCAACACTATCAGACTTTTAAAGAGCGGCTAAAAGATTTTCCTGTAACGGTAGATTATATCAATCGCTTCAAAACATCGAAGCAGAAAAAAGAAACCTTACAATTATTAGAAGCAGGTAAGATAGATATCATAGTGGGTACACATGGCTTGCTGGGCAAAGAAGTAAAATTCAAAGACTTGGGGCTAATGGTGGTGGATGAAGAACAAAAATTTGGCGTAGCCCACAAAGAAAAATTAAAGACATTAAAAACTACTGTAGATTGCTTAACGCTAACTGCCACGCCTATTCCACGTACTTTGCAGTTCAGCCTTATGGGTGCAAGAGACCTCAGTGTCATCAACACACCTCCGCCAAATAGGCAGCCCATACAAACCGAAGTGCAGGTGTTTAATCAGGAGTTAATCAGAGATGCTATTTATTATGAAACAGAGCGTGGTGGCCAGGTTTTCTTTATCTATAATCGCATACAAGGACTTGCGGATATGTGTGCACTTATCAGGCAGCTTTGTCCGGATTTGAGTGTAGATTTTGCACATGGGCAAATGGAGGGCCATGTTTTGGAAGAGCGCATCCTTGATTTTATTCATAGAAAATATGATGTGCTGGTTTGTACTAATATTGTGGAGAGTGGTGTGGACATCAGCAATGTAAATACCATCATCATCAACAATGCGCACCAATTTGGATTGAGTGATCTGCATCAACTCCGTGGCCGTGTGGGTAGAAGCAATAAGAAAGCATTTTGCTATTTACTGGCACCTCCAGTAAGTACACTGCCGGCCGATAGTAGAAAACGCTTACAAACACTCGAACAGTTTAGTGACCTGGGTAGTGGATTTCAAATTGCGATGCGTGATTTGGATATACGTGGAGCGGGAAATTTATTGGGCGGTGAGCAGACAGGATTTATTACTGACATTGGATTTGAAACCTATCAGAAAATTTTGGATGAAGCCATTAGAGAGTTAAAGCGCAGTGCTTTTAAGGATGTATTTAAAGATGAAATAAGCAGACAGGATGATTATGTAAGTGATTGTACCATTGATACTGATCTTGAAATACTTATACCGGATGATTATGTAGAAAGTATTACAGAAAGACTGTCGCTGTATACACGATTAGACAATGCTGCGGATGAAGCAGAGCTGACTGCGCTACATACAGAAATGACTGATCGTTTTGGGCCTGCACCCAAGCCTGTGGAAGATGTATTTACAACCATTCGCTGCCGTAGGCATGCAGTAAAATTGGGTTTCGAAAAAATGACGGTGAAGGACAAAGTATTACGCTGCTATTTTATCAATAAGAATGACAGTCCCTATTTTGAAACCGCCACATTTAAAGCCATTCTTCATTTTCTGCAAACAGCTACCATTAAAGCAAAACTTAAACAGGTAGGTAAAAACTTTTTTATAGTGGCAGATAGTATGATCACTATGAAACAAGTGGAAATGTTTTTAGAACAAATGGCGGCACATCCGAGATCGGGAAATTAACCTTTCGTGAACATGTGCTATGAATTTGGTGATCACCTACTGTTATATTATACATGGTGGTTAGTCATAGATTGCATTGTAATGTTTGTTTTGATAATTGTCTATTTACTTTGCATTATATCATGTTTATATACATTGCCCCATTGCTGATTGACTATAAGAAACTTTGAAATCTACTTTACATATATACGTACCCGATAGCTATGATGATGTACATAGGAAAAGAATGGTGCCACCCATTTATCCTTTCAAAAATGGAGCTCATTCATTTATAGAGAAAGCTGCTGAATTTGGTGCATGGACAGAGCGTGTTCAATTGGTACAGCATCTGGCGGATGCAGATATTATGCTGCCTTGTTACTATGTAGAATATTATAAAGAAAATAACAAACTCCATGAATTCAAAGCATTTCATCAGCAGGCAATTGAAGCCCATGTTCAACCTGTTTATTTTAGTGCGGGTGACCTAGCACTAATACCCCCACTTGGTGTATATGATTTATTTGTGCACGGCATTTTTAATCCTTTGTCAAAAAGTAATCTTGAAATTTATCCAAACTTCTTTCCAGATCCAAAGGATAAATATTATCATGGCAGTATTAGTTATCACCATACAAAATCACTTTTACCACTTTGCGGTTTTTGCGGTCAGGCTTATGCAGGATGGGAAAAAAAATATACAGACTATGCCAGGGTAATTAAACAACAATTGAAACGGTCAATCGACAAATGGAGCAATGAGGCACCACCTTTGCGAAGCGCATCTTATACCCGTTCAAAAATTTTGAATTCCCTACAACATTCCACAAGAATAGCATGCAATTTTATCTTAGAAAAAAAATATCGTGGAGGTGCAAGTCATGCTACAGAAAAGGAAGCTTTATCACTACGTTATTTTGAAAACATGCAGCAGTCTTTATATATAATATGCTATAGAGGTACGGGAAATTTTTCGGTACGCTTTTATGAAACATTAGCCGCAGGCCGCATTCCTGTTACTATAAGAAGTAATGATCTTTTGCCCTTTCAGGGAATGATTGATTGGGAAGTATTTCCCATGGTACCAGAAAACAGGATTTATGAAGCAGACAAAATCATAGCAGCCCACTATGCGGCTCATTCTGAACATACATTATTACAACTACAACAGTATGCCAGAAGTTTGTATGAACAATATTTTTGCTACCAAGGATTTATGCAAACTTTTGTAGATAGGTATCTAACAAAAACCCAACAATCATAAGCATTTCAGCAAATACTACGCTTGATTCATCCTGATTTTTCTTCCCCTGAAATTTTTTCCATCCAAAGATTTTACCATCTTATTGGCAGCACTGCCTTCAATTTCAATCCAGCTATTCATTTCCTTTAGATCTACACGGCCAAGCACATCTTTTCGAAGGTCACTCATATCTAATATAAACTGTAGAAAACTGGCTTTATAAAATCCATCTTTTGTACCAAGGTTTACAAAAAGTTTTTGGTATGAACTACCGCCTCCATTTGGTGAATCAGCACGGTTGAAATTTCTTTCTTGTGATTCACGTTCACGATTTCTGCTGGAAGATCTACTATTGCGGTCCGTACTGCTTCTCTCTCTTATATTCAGGTCTGCTGCGTTTTCGTAATAAGTTACAAAGCGATCATACTCTAAGGCTGCTACACGCTGTAATATTTCTTCTTTATCTATGGAAGCAAATTTTTCTCTGAGAGTGGGCAAATAATTTTCATAATCGCCGTGGCTGATATCTGCTTTTAGTAATTTATCAATAAAATGAAAGAACTGTTTCCGGCATACATCTTTACCGGATGGAATATCCATTTTATGAATTTTCGTATTGATCATGCGCTCTACAGATCGAAGTCTATACACGTCTTTTGGCGTAACGATAGAAACAGACACACCTGTATTGCCAGCCCTTCCGGTACGGCCACTTCTATGTGTGTACACTTCAGTATCATCGGGCAATTCAAAATTGATAACATGCGTAATGCCCTGCACATCTATTCCTCTGGCAGCCACATCTGTAGCAATCAGCAATTGAAGATTTTTTTCTCTAAACCTTGACATTACTTTATCCCGCTGAGGTTGCGTAAGGTCACCATGAAGTGCTTCAATATCATAGCCTTCTCTAATTAATTTCTCAGTTATTTCTTGGGCATCTGCTTTTGTGCGGGTAAAGATGATTCCATAAATACCGGGATTAAAATCAATGATTCGCTTTAGCGTTTGATACCTATTTACATGTGAAGTGAGATAAAATTGGTGATCAATATTTGTGTTGGCAGCATTTGCCTTGCCAATCGTTACTTCAAATGGCTGCTGCATGTATTTGCGGCTTACCTGTTTTACTTCCGGTGGCATAGTGGCGCTAAATAGCCACGTACTTTGACGTATGGGTGTATTGCCAAGAATAAATTCAATATCATCTCTAAAACCCATATTTAGCATTTCATCTGCTTCATCCAATACCACATAGTGAATGCGGCTAAGGTCAATTGCTTTTCTTTCTATTAAATCAATAAGCCTGCCCGGTGTAGCCACTACGATATGAGTACCCTTTTTTAAATCCCTAATTTGCATGACTATAGATGATCCACCATATACAGCCGTAACACGTATTTTATATTTTCCTTTAAAGTTCTCTAAGTCTTTTGTGATTTGTAAACAAAGTTCACGGGTGGGGCATACTACGAGAGCCTGAGCTATGGGTTGATCTTTATCAATAAGCTGAAGAAGTGGCAAGCCAAAGGCGGCTGTTTTTCCCGTTCCGGTTTGTGCCAGACCAATAAAATCTCTTGTACCGCTGAGCAAAACAGGTATAGCTTTTTCTTGAATAGGTGTTGGCTGGGTAAATCCTAAAGCAGTTATTGAACTTAATAGATTGCTTTCAATACCCAGAGTTTCAAATGACATTATAAATAATTTTTTGGAATAAGATAGCTTAATGGCTATCAAATAATTTTAAATAAGAGGCTGCGAAGTTAAGGTGTAAGTATGTTAAAGTTAGAATTGAGTTTTCGGTATGAAACATATTTCTTCAGAGATACGGATTGCTTATGTATCAATGCCCAAATATATAATTGGCAATGGTGCTTAATTATCTAAACAATAAAATATAGGTTCACATGTTTATTACAATGCGTCAAAACAAGAGTGGTATATCACTAAAAAAAAGCATCCCGTAGAAACGGGACGCATTCTAACGATTGCTTGCCATATGAAAATCATAAATATCTTCTACCCGCAAGCTGGGCTTAATGTTCTAATTAATGAGCAACTGCGCTATCAACAACAGCAGCAGCACTATCAACAACAGCAGCAGCGCTATCAACAATAGCAGTAGCAGCTGAATCAACAGTTTCTACAGCATCAGTAGCAGTTTCTACAGCATCAGTAGCTTCTTCAGTACCACAAGCGGCAAATGCGCCAAGAGCTAAAACGAATAACAACTTTTTCATTCTAATTTTTTTTAATTTTTGTTATGAAATTTGATATTAATACTGAATCTTAAATAAGGTAACCCAGAAAGCTAAAAAAATTAAAAATTATTTTTTAGGCTGGCTCATGGGTTACTTTTGAACCATTATTGAATTAAAACCTGTACGTGAAATCAGATTTCAACGAACAAACATTGCTGAAAGGGTTGGTGAACAATGACTCAAAGTCGATTGATATAATCTATAAAGAGAATTTTAACCTTATTCTTTCCCTGATACAAAATAATAGCGGCAGCTATGATGATGCACGTGATATTTTCCAGGAAGCAATGATAACACTCTACGAAAAAGCGAGGAGTGACAATTTTGTATTAACCTGTCAAATTAAGACATATGTATATTCCGTATGCAGGAGGCTTTGGCTTAAGCGATTACAACAATCTGGAAGATATGGTGGATCGGTTGAAAGCCTTGAAGAGGTGGTTTCTGTGGAAGAAGACTTGGAATACCACGAAAAAAGGAATTTGGAATTTGCCATTATGGAACGGGCAATGACCAGCTTAGGAGAACCTTGTAAAAGTTTATTAGAATCTTTTTATATACAAAAAAAGGATATGGGCAGTATTGCAGCGTCATTCGGTTACACAAATGCCGACAACGCTAAAAATCAAAAATATAAATGTCTCATGCGATTGAAAAAATTATTTTTTGCACAATATAATATAGGTGAGTAATGGATGATATACTTTTACTAAACAGCATTGAACGTTATCTGGAAGGCAAGATGCTTCCAGAAGAATTGGCGTTTTTTGAAAATCTACGCAAATCAAATCCAGAAGTGGATCAGATGGTAGTAGAACATAAATTATTCCTGCATCAGATGGATGATTATGCAGCTACACGTAGTTTGCGTCATAGTTTACATTTATCTCATCAGAAACTGGAAGAGCAGGGCATTATTTATTCAGAAAAAGCAGCACCTACTATCAAGGGTAAGGTTGTTCAAATGTATCACAGATACAAGCGGGATATTGCTATTGCTGCTTCTATTGCAGGGGTTACCGCTTTAGTAATTAGTGGTTTGGTCAATTACTTATCACCAAATGTTTCCTCATCGCAACTTACCCAGTTGGGTCATAAAATTGATCAGGTTCAAAAAACACAGCAGGTGCAAAATGCTCGTATCAAAGAGATTGGTACAAAAGTGCCTAAGGGTTCTACTGTTACCAACGGCGGTACTGCTTTTTTAATTGATGGAAAAGGTTTTTTGATTACAAGTGCCCACGTTTTAAAAGGCAATGGAGCTATTTTAGTAAATGCAAAAGGAGAGGAATTTAATTCCACCATTGTAAGTGTGGATGTACAGAAAGATTTGGCTTTGCTAAAAATCGAAGACAAGGATTTTAAGCCATTCGCAAGTATTCCTTATAGCATACGCAAAAACACTGCAGACTTGGGTGAAGAACTATTTACATTGGGTTATCCAAGAGATGAAATTGTATATAGCCAAGGATACCTGAGTGCCAAAAGTGGTTTTGATGGCGATACGCTTAGTTTACAGGTTTCGCTCAATGCAAATCCCGGAAATAGTGGAAGCCCTGTTTTTAATAAATCCGGCGAAATCATAGGTGTAGTGAGTAATAAATTACAGCAAGCCGAAGGTGTGGTATTTGCCATCAAATCAAAAAATATTTTTGCACTGATTGAAGCAGCCAGAGCAGTTGATACTAGTGCTGCAAAAATTAAAGTAACCAACAATCTCGGCCTAAAAGGAATAAATAGAGTGGAGCAAATTAAAAAATCTGAAGATTGTGTTTTCTTAGTAAAATCTTATACGAAGTAAATTACATCTCACATAAAAAAAGAGGCTATCTTAATAGATAGCCTCTTTTTTATTCCTAATAATTCTACTTGCGGGGTTTTCTTTTATTCATTTCATCTAATAGTTCTTTTTCAGTTTTCACTTTGTATGCACTTTCTCCCTTCTTGATAAAAATGGTAACAGTTTTTTGCAGGTTTTTATTCTTTTTCAGCGTAGCTGTTATTACCACCGAATCTGCTTTAAAACTGGTATCCAGGAATAAGCTATTTCCATCCCATGTACCAGCACTACTTACAAATTCTACTGTTTTATTGTCTAATGGATAATAGCTGCCTGAAGTGAGTAATGCATCTACATTGATATAATTGAATGTGCCAATTTTTAAACTATCAGTATAAAGGTTGAAAAAAAAGTCTTGAACATTTTGCGCTTTGCCTTCCTGTAGGCAAATTATTCCAAAAAAAAGAAGGAGTAATTTTTTTATCATAGCTGTAATTTTTTTCTAAAACTATACCAAAATGATACATAGACTATTTTTTTTATTACTTTAACAGCCAAATAAAAAGATTTACAAGGCAACCCGATTTTTATGATTACGTACTTATACATTAAAAGATAATGCCGTGGAGTCTGTAATTACAATAACAGACGGGTGTAAGCGGCATGATGCACCATATCAGAAGCTCTACTATGAGCGCTATTATGGTTATGCGCTAAAAATAATTTTTAGATATGTTAATCATTATGAAAAAGCAAAAGATCTGGTAAATGATGGATTTATAAAAATTTTCAACAACATACATCTTTTCAATTTTACAGGAAGCACATTGTCTGATAATGAAAGATTAATGATTGGCTGGGTAAAACGTATAATGGTTAATACAGCCATTGATGAATTAAGAAAAAATCATGTTGAATCATTTACCATTGAATATCCTGAGCAAATATGGGTGGATGAAAGCACAGTTTATGATGCTGATGATAAATTGCTTTATAAAGAATTGATTGTAGAAATTAAAAAGTTGCCACCGTCATATAGGTTGGTTTTTAATCTTTATATTATTGATGGTTATAAGCACCATGAAATTGCTAAAATGTTGGGAATATCAATTGGAACATCAAAGTCGAGCTTATGGAAGGCAAGGGCGCATTTGATGAAACGAATAAAAAAATTATATGCAGGTACAGATTCTGACAGATGAATGAATGGGATAACGATATAAACAATTTATTTAAGCGTGCCGCCGAAGAATATCCTTTAAAAACAGGAAAAGGAGAATGGCATAAAGTGGAGCATAAACTTTCTAATAAGCACACTAATGCGTTATATGAAAAGAAGCCAAACTCCTTTAAAAAATATTCCGTTTTACTTGCTTTCCTGACCATTGCTTTTGCAGGATTTATTGCTTGGAATCAATATTATTTTGATGAATCAACTGCTAAAAGGGCACTTACTCAACAAACAGATGCACCCAAAAAAATAATTAAGCCTCAAAGTACAAATCATGATTCCGATACTTTGAATGCACTATCAAATAAAAGTGTTGCAATTAAAAATGGTAAACCCTCTCAACATGGGGCAAGCATGGATTTGGAGCATACTAACTCACAATACAATAGAGCTATAAACTCTTCAATAAAAGATGATATCACAATCAATGCCATATCTGCTCATTTGGATAAAATAAAAACAAGTCCTGGTGATGTAGCTGATCTACTAAAATTATCAAATTATTCAATTGATAAGGATGCAGCCATTGAACCTATAGAGTCATTAATTACTCCAACAAATACATTGGTAAGCCCTGACCGCTTGAGTCTTTCAAATATTGATCAAATACATCAACCTTTAAATATTGATATAGCAAATAACTTTTCTTATAGTAGAAAAAAGAGTACGGTTCTTAAAAGCAGCCTAACACCAATTATTGAAAATATGTATATGGGTCTTACAGCTTCTGCAGAGTTTTCGAGTGTAAAAAAATCAGGTTTTACAAATGTGGGTAGTAGTTTCTCACTTATTGCGGGATACCAGTTTTCAAATAAACTATCTTTTGAAACCGGGGTAAGAAGGAATAATATTTTTTATAAATCGAATGGAGCCTATTATGATAGAAGTAATTTCAATTTGACGGATAAGGCTAAAATTGTGAGTTTGAGGGCTTACAACAGAATTACTGAAGTTCCCTTTATGATACGGTATTCGGTTACTAAATCCGAAAAGAATAATTTTAGTTTTGCAGCAGGTACTAACATAACCATATTACATCAGCAAAACTATACCTACGAAATTGATAGATATCGTGAGAAAGTCTCTATATATAGGGAATACGATAAAGCACCGGCCAAAATACTTAGTCATCTTCTTATATCTGCAGGTTATGATAGGGAGATTACTAACAATACTAAGCTCAGAGTTGAGCCATATTATAAATTACCATTGAGACCGATGGGTGCAGGCAATTTATCTGTGACTGGGTTTGGCGCATCTATTGGTTTGATTAGATATCTAAACTAAAAAAGACTGCTCATTACAAACAGTCTTTCTATCATTTTTTTATCAGGCTTTATCGAGCATCTGCCATATTTGGAATGGCTTCTACATTGTATGCACCAGCGTCTAACTTTTCTTTTGTTATTTTAAATGCATCTAATGTGCGCTGTATATCTTCATCATTATGCGCAGCAGTTGGAATAAGTCTGTAGATAATATGTCCTTTTGGAATAACAGGATATACAACAATAGAACAGAAAATACCATAATTCTCTCTTAAATCCATAACCATAGCAGTAGCTTCTGGCACATCGCCTTTCATATATATTGGCGTAACAACACTATCGGTATTACCAATATCAAAGCCATATTCTTTAAGACCGTTCTGCAACTTCATAGCATTTTCCCATAACTTATTTTTTAATTCGGGCATGGTGCGTAGCATATCAAGTCTTTTCAAATTTCCAATAACCAATGGCATTGGAAGACTCTTAGCAAAGATTTGAGACCTGATATTGTATCTAATAAAATCTATAATAACTTTTGGTCCGGCTAAAAATGCTCCGATTGAGGCCATGCTTTTGGCAAAAGTTGAAAAATATAAATCTATATCGGCTTGACATCCCTGTGCTTCACCTACACCACCGCCTCTTTCTCCAAGTGTACCAAAGCCATGTGCGTCATCTACCAATAAGCGGAATTCAAATTTGCTTTTCAATGCACAAATCTCTTTGAGCTTACCTTGATCTCCGGCCATCCCAAATACACCTTCTGTGATGACTAAAATACCACCTCTACCTTGCTTCTCTACTAATGCTGTGGCTCTTTGTAATTGTTTTTCACAATCTTCCACATCGTTGTGTTTGTAAACATATCTATGTCCGGGGTGAAGTCTTAAACCGTCAATGATACATGCATGACTTTCTGCGTCATAAACCACAATATCATGACGACCACAAATAGCATCAATGGTACTCATAATGCCCTGATAGCCATAGTTTAGTAATATGGCATCTTCCTTCTCTTCAAAAGTCGCCAGTTCTTTTTCTAACTTTTCATGATAATTTGTATTGCCACTCATCATACGTGCACCCATTGGATATGCAAGGCCAAACTCTTCAGAGGCATCTGCATCTATCTTTCTAACCATGGGATGATTGGCCAAGCCCAAGTAATTATTAAGGCTCCATACAATAACTTCCTTATTTCTAAACTGCATTCTATTGCCTATTTCACCCTCCAATTTTGGAAACATAAAATAACCATAACTACGATCTGCATGCTGACCAATTGGTCCATAATGTTTTACTAATTTCTCAAAAATATCTGCCATTGTATTGATTTAACTTTAAAAAATTTAGGGAAGAACCCATATGGAAACGGTGCAAAGATAAATTTTTGAGATGAAAAAACATAATGCTTAGCCCGCTATGGATATGCCACTATGGATATTGCATATAGAAGCGTAAATAAAACCGCCAAATGTGTAGTAATGCTATATTTGGAATTGTATGCAGATATTTATAATAATATCATCTAGTTAGCTTCAACAACTTATTTGTAGTGATATTTCCAAATTGATCAGTCAATCTAATGTAATAAACACCCGATGCTAAATTTCCTGTTTGTATGGAGAAGGTTTGTGTAGCTAATGTTATATTCATTGAACCTCTTATCGCCAGCTGACCCACTGTATTATATATGGTGTATTCGTACTTACTATTTGCAGCATTTTCAAATCTGATATATAAATTATTTTCAATTGGATTTGGAGCTATCCTAATTTCTTTTTCAATTCTACCTGCACAACCAGATGTATCATTTATGGTAAGGTTAAACAATGCTTTGGTATTGCGTATGCCATCAAAATACAAGAGATAATTATGATTGGCTATTAAGTTTGGAATACTATTTAAAGAGCCATCTCCATTGAATGTGGTACAATATACCGATTGTGAAAATAAACCACCACCTGGGCATTGACTTGCATCAAATAATGATAATCTAACACCTTGCTGCGAACAGTCTATTTGTCCCTTAGGATCGGTGGAGTAGCCAGAAATGCAAATTTTTAGAGATTGACTTGGTGTGGGCTCAGTTTTTATAGCATAGTATGCATTATTGGTTACATATACTCCACTGTTGTTGCAATTTATTTGTTTGTAGCCGGGGTCTTCCAATATATCACTAGTGCTATGTGCCAAGTCTATAAAAACTGTAGTTTGTTTTGGTGTAGCAGTGGTTGGAAATGTACCCGGGCATACATCATATTGGGATACCAGCGTACTTGCAGGTTGCATCTCTCTGTTCGTTAATCCACAATTACCATACTGATTTCTTTGGGGAGCAATTGTATATTGTGCTGCCAATACAGCAGAACCATCCGGTGTGCGGCGGTTAGAAAAATCTATGATAGAATAATGCATAAGGGTGGAAGGATTAAGTGTATTATAATCATTGCCACTGCTAAAATCTGCATCATCATACACATGTGCCAAATTAAGGCTATGCCCCAATTCGTGCAATATGACTGTTTCTAAATCATATTCACCCCTTGCGGGGAAACAGGGATCGTCTGTAAATATGACATTGCCAGTAGAATAATTTTCATTTCGAATCAAAATATCAAATCCGGTTTTTTGTGCATCAAAATTTGGACCTGTACATTTTGCAAAATAGCTATACGTAATAGCCAACACGCCTTGTGACAGTTTAGGAACCGTAGTATTTTCATTATCAATAACCACCAAATTAATATCATCCGATGCTTCTACAGCTTGTGTAGAAACTGAAGCGCCATAACTGTATTTAAGGCCAACTATTTCCTGCCAGGTTTTTACTGCTCTTTCAAAAGTTGCCCTTATTGGGCTTGTTGTTATATCTACGCCAATACCCGCAAGGCTGTTGCTATACTGCAAGGTATAGCCACCATTTCCATCTGTATCCATCATCCGGGGTTCAAAAAGACTCCCACTAAAATTTGTTGATAATACACTATAATAAATATTAAGCGGCACATTTGATTTTATGGATGATCCATCGCTAATTGTTACCGCAAATACTCCGGTAGCAGCTTTTGAGGGTACACTTACTTTTATCTGATTGTCTGACCAACTTATAATTTCCGGGTCATCATATTTTACAATGTATGTTGGATTTGTATCGTCATTGTCGGCATTTTTAAATTTTACGGCAGCTTTATTTGATGGGCTGGTACCAAATCCATTTCCATTGATGGTAAGCACATTATTGGTAGGATCATTCAAAGCACCTCCATATACTGTGCCCGGTGCAAAAGAGGAAATGGATGCTGCCGCAGTACCCGTATTTATTTCTGGTGCTACCGTAGGTAAAGGAGTATAAGCAGATGCAGTTTTTCCTGTCTTAACTTCTAAGTACTTGTACAAGTTTTGAATAGAATATCTTGCAAATGGTGCCGATGCATTTTTTAAAGTTTCATCATATTTTAAAAAACCCTGTACACTGCTATACACATCCAATAAAATATTCCTATTTCTTGGATCCTTAATACCTAATTCATTTGGCATACAAAAAAATAATCCTATATCCCCTTTTCGCAATTGTAATAGTTCTGATACTTCCACACTATTGTTTTCAACTGAACCACCCTGAGTTATAATTTGAAAAGTATTTTCTTTCATGCTGCCCTTAAACAACTTGTGTACTTGTAGGGTGTTGGAAGTGTAAATCATGGTGTGGGCACTATTCCAAAAACTATATTGATCCACCACTGTAGCCTCTGTTATGATTGAGGCATTAAGGTATTTTTCATCTATATTAATTTTATAAAGTTGTGCATGGCCAAGGGTTGCAAAAAGTAGGAAACTGTTTAAAATTAATAATCTTTTGTAATGCATAATTTTTGATTGTGGTTAGCTATCAATTACGAGCTATCTTACTAAAACGGCTAAAGTAGCAGAATCGATGATACAATATGTAATTGGATTTGAATAACTGATTATCGAATAGTTTATTGACCTTTTTAAATCTTTCTATGATAGATTACAGATGCCCACCCTGCTCTTTATATAATCATTCCGATCAAATGATTGTAACATACTCATTGCAAGATTGCCAGTAAAAATACGATAGGAATCAGGCTGTGGGGGATAATCAGATCTTGTAATATATAGTCCATCCGGTGCTGCATCTATAATATTTGGAGGGCAATAAAAAGTATAGTTTAAGTCTGCCTCTTTCATAAAAAGATAGGCCTGTAAATGCTCTTCGCCAACAACTACGTATTCTTTTGGATAATCAGGATTATGCATCAAATATTCGTATTCGTCATCTCTTAAAACGCCCCTGCCCCCAATTGCAATGATTCTTTTTACTCCTGTCTCTATCATTTGCTCCGTAATATTTTTCATGCCTAAGCTCCGGGCTTTATCCTGCATATCCATACTACCTCCCAAAGCACTAAAAACTGCATCGCTACCAAGTATAGCCTTTCGAACATCTTTCTTATCAAATACATAGCCTTGTATGGCTTCAAAATTATTATTGCGCAAATCTTCATCAATCAATTTTGAAACATCCCTTCCAAATGCCCTTACCTGATGTCCAAATGCCAAAGCTTGGGATACAATTTGCCTTCCCACTTGACCGGTTGCCCCAAATACTGTTATAATCATACAAATGCTATTAGAAAACAAAAATACGATTATGTCATTTTATCATAGAAATGTTTTACATCTATAACAGACTTCTTTTTTCTATGCCAATTTTTATTACTATCAATTTAACATATCTATAAATCCCTTTGTGCAAAGGCTTTTAAATTGTTTGATCCTAAGATTTTTTCGGCATGTCAATTGTATTTTAAACTTTATCTTTTATGTAGAATCAATAAAAAAAATAGTTGATGAAAATAAAATCCTTTTTGATGTATTTAGTAGTTCTTTGGGTATTTAATAGTTGTTCTAAAAATACTGAAAGAATAAATCAGCAAGTACCATTTTTCGGAACGATTGAAAGAGATATAAAATATGCTAATAACATAGGTTATGATGGCCTTATGACCGACCTTAAATTAGATATCTATACACCAACATCAGATTTTGCAGATAGGGATGGTAATTATCCACTTTATCTGCATGTACATGGAGGAGCATATATAAAAGGTTCAAAGGAAGTGGCCGAAGATATTTGTAAAAGAATGGCAAATAAAGGATATATAAGCGTAGCCATTGATTACAGAATAGGATGGAATCATTCAGACGAGGATCCAGAAATTTGTAATGGTGACAGTACAGAGTTAAAGATGGCCATTTATAGAGCAATCCAAGATTATAATGCTTCACTGCGGTTTTTAGTAGCAAATGCTAAAAAATATAAAATCGATACTAATAAAATTTTTACAGGAGGTAGCAGTGCAGGTGCGGGTACGGTACTCAATGCAATGGTTGTTTCAAATGCTTTAGCTCAATTGATAGAGCCCGATATATATGCCCTGTATGGCCCAATTGACAGATCCGGAAATAATCTTACAAATTCATATACCATCAAGGGGCAGGGAGCCATGTGGGGAGGTTTGGGGAATATTGACTTTGTAACATCAGAAAATACAATACCCACAACTTTTTTTCATGGAGTTGAGGATCTTATAGCACCTTATGGTGCTGGATATGCATATTCTTGTAATGAAATGCCTGCCACATTTGGATCTGGTGCTTTATTTCCTAAATATCAATCTTTAAATATTAAAGCTGTTTTACACACAGCAGAAAATCAAGGTCATGATCCATCTATTTACGACAACCAGTTTCTGGCTGATAACATGGATTGTTTTTTTACCGAGATTTTAAATGGCAATGCTCAATATGAGAAATTACAGAATAGAGAGTATAAATGTAAGTAGTAGATAAATTTAATCTAACTTTAAATAGTTGAAAAATCTACATCGTAGATTAAACTAAAAGAGGCTGTGTAATTTATTGACACAGCCTCTTTTGTATTATACAATTTTGCTTTATTTCTTCAATCTGGCGGCTATCGGTACAGGTTTTTTGTCACCTGCATTTGTAACTGTTGCTTCACCAAGTGGCTTGTCTTTAGCAAAGTCAACTAAGATGGGGGCCGCTACAAATATGGATGAATAAGTACCTGTAATAACTCCTATTAGCATGGCAAATGCAAAACCACGTGTTACATCTCCACCAAAAATGAACAGGATTAATATGGTCAGGAATACAGTTAATGAAGTCATTATGGTACGGCTCAAAGTTTGGTTAATGGCTGTATTTATGATTTCTGTTTTACTCGCCCCTTTCATTAGTTTACTGTCTTCCCTTATGCGGTCATAAACGATTACTGTATCATTCATACTAAAACCAATAACTGTAAGAATGGCTGCTATAAAGTGCTGATCTATTTCTAATGGGAATGGCACTATACCTTTTAGGAAACTGAACACAGCCAAGGTTACAAATACATCATGTAGCAATGCTACAATTGTACCCATCGAATATCTCCAATCTCTGAAACGGATAAATATGTACAGACAAATAATAATAATGGAGAACACGGTAGCTTTAGTAGCTCCCTTCTTCAAGTCCTCTGAAATAGATGGCTGCACTGTTTGAGAACCTTTTTTGAAATTGGTTTGATATTCGTTGAATGAAGTACCGGCGGGTAAATAATTTTTCAATCCTGCAAACAATGCATTTTCTACAGTAGCGTCCACTGTTGGGCTTGTTTCTTTTATTAAATAAGCAGTAGTGATATTTAATTGATCATTAGTACCAACAGTTTTAATGATTGGTGCTTCACCAAATACGCCTTCTAAATCGGCTCTTAATTTTGAAACATCTGGTACCTTATCAAATTGAATGGTATAACTGCGGCCTCCGGCAAATTCAACGCCCTCATCAAATCCATTGAAGAAGCTACTTACTCCTAATATCAATACCACTACTGATATACCATAAGCAATTTTTCTATACTCAATAAATTTAAAGTTTGCCTTACGGAATACTTTTTTACTGATAGAAGTAAAGTAATCAAAATGTCTGTTTTTGTTGGTATAAAAATCTGTTATCAGGCGGGATACTAAAATACCACAGAATAAAGATAAAATAATACCAATCATTTGTGTTGTGGCAAATCCTAATACCGGACCTAAACCAAAAATAAACAAGATTAAAGCTGTAAGAAATGTGGTAACGTGTGCATCAATAACCGGAGCATAAGAACGTTTATAACCATCACTTACAGCCAGCATATATCCTTTGCCACGTGTAAGCTCTTCTTTTATTCGTTCAAAAATAATTACGTTAGTATCCACTGCCATACCAATGGTAAGTACCAAACCTGCAATACCCGGTGCAGTAAGTGTAAAACCTAAAGCACTCAGCACACCAATGGTGAATAATAAGTTTAGTATTAAAGCAATATTTGCAACCCATCCTGCTGTATTATAATAAATAAGCATTAGGGCAAAAATGATGATAAATGATATCAAGAATGCCATGCTACCACCTGTTATAGCTTCCTGACCTAGTGTAGCACCTACTTCCTGAGCCTGTACAATTCTGGCCGGGGCGGGTAGCTTTCCACTCTGCAATATATCAGCTAAATCCTGCGCTTCTTCTGTTGTAAAGCTGCCACTAATTTGAGAATTACCATTCGGTATTTCTCCATTTACATTTGGAGCACTATAAACTATATTGTCTAAAACAATAGCAATTGGTTTTCCCACATTTGCTTTTGTCATCTGCGCCCAAATACGGGTGCCTTCACCATTCATCGTCATACTGATGGATGGACGACTTCTTTCATCAAAATCCTGACGGGCATTTTCTACTTTATCTCCCTCTAAGCGAGCCTGTCCATTTTCAATTGTCTTGATAGCATAAAGCGATAGAATATTATCAGTTCCCTCTGCAGCATTCTCTGGTTTGCCATACATGAACACGAGATTTGCTGGCATTTGAGATTTTACCATATCCATATTCAGATATTGGTTTAATAATCCGGTATCTGATTTTTGTACATAAGCCACATTTGCAGGATACTGCATTTTGCCATCACTACCCTGCTGAGGTTGTGGTACACCAGCAAATAAACTTCTGATTGGAGCTTCTTTCCGCATCAGTTCCACACTATCCACGCCAGGCTTGCCGGCAGAAGCAGTTGTCTTTTTATTCGTATCTTTTGCAGCACCATTAAAGGTTGCTATTTTATTGGTATCTACAGCTTTTGTACTGGCAGTGGAAGCAACTTTATTACTATCCGGCTGCTTTGTACCAATAGTGTCGATTTTCATTCCCTTTAAAAAACTACTCAAAGATTTTTCGGCACTGAGCAATGGCTCTGAAATATCATTCAGATTATATACTTCAAAAAATTGAAGGTTCGCTGTGCTTTGTAGATAGCGGCGCACACGCTCCGGGTCTTTTACTCCTGCCAATTCAATATTGATGATTCCTTTTTGTGGGTCGGGATTAATATTTGGTGAAGACACGCCAAAACGGTCTATACGACTACTCAATATCCTAAAAGTGTTATCAAATGCTTCGGTAGATTGCTGTCTGAGGTAAGCAATAACCTGACTGTTTGAAGCGTCAAATTTTATTTTATCGCTGCTGCGATTTAAAAATAAGGGTGCCAAAGATTTTCCTGCCGCATTTTTGTTCCACTCATCTTCAAAAAGAGAAATTAAATCTGCATTGGTTGTAGCTTTTCTTGCCACTGCCGCATCCAAAGATTTTGTAAAAACAGGGTCTTTGCTATAGTTGG
>CALAGJ010000099.1 GCA_937892395.1 uncultured Parafilimonas sp. | reverse complement strand
CGAGATATGCCTAAGTGACTGGAGTTCAGACGTGTGCTCTTCCGATCTTGCTTCAAACATGTATTCGCTACGGGTATAACCAATTTTTTTTATTACACTACGTGCAATGTCTTGTACATCTAAATAAGCCTTGCTTTTTACTTCACCTGCAAGTACTACTTGGCCGGTTGTAACCAAGGTTTCGCATGCTACTTTACTATTGGGGTCAAAAGCAAGAAAATGATCAATGAGTGCATCTGACACCTGGTCAGCTATTTTATCTGGATGACCTTCCGACACACTTTCGGATGTAAATAAATAAGACATTAATTTTTATTTGGGTGGCAAATATACGTCTGTAAGTAGATTATCAAAAGCCAATTCATCAAGGTATTACAGAATAGACAATATGGAGCCTCATTGGATATCTTTTATTATTACCTCCACCTACTCTTACTCTGCCTAATCCAGCAAAGTTTAGAGGTGTTGAGGATATAATAACCTGAAAAGATGCATCCTCAAAAGGATATACATAATCAAAGTATGGAGCCCATATTACAAAGTCGTATTCTTTTTCCTTGCGAGTTACCACGCTTTGTACATAGCGTGTTACATCAAAATTGTAGGAGCTAATCGTCTTTCCGCTTATGGGGTCAAACTTTGTTTTTGGATTAACTCCAAGTGTAGAAAGATTACCAATAGTGCCGTTAAATAATTGTGCATCATAAGGCACAGCTAAGCGCCGCATAGAATCTGTACTGTATGCTGCCAGAAATAGATTGGGTACAGCGGCTATATCATCACCTGCATCATACACCTGGTCAAAAACTATTTCTGCTCTATGTACAATCATATTGGGTAGCCCAGATAGTCCTTTTACCTTTAATGTTGAATATAATCCCGGCGTTGATTGGAAATAGAGTAAACTATCTTCAGAATCATTGTTGGGGGGTATATAGGAAGATATTTCTGCAGGTGCTGTATATTCTCTTTTTATAAAATTTGAATGTGCAGATGTAAATTGATTTACCCGCAAGTATCTTACTGAGGTATCAAAACTGCCATCAGCATTGGGCACTCTGTAATATATACCCACTTTGGTATTTGTGTCTATCAGGTTAATGCGCAGCATAGCATTGCCCATATTTTCAGGTTTGATAGAGAGCCCACGATAAGCATTACTAAAGGCCGAATCGCTCTTATAAAATCCATTAAAAGTAGTATCCCACTCATTGAGCATTTCTTTGCCAAAATCATCACTAAGTCTAATACGTAGCTGACTGGCTGCTTTTTCAAATAATGGGTCTGGTTTTACAGAGTCTGCCAAATCCTGTACTTGCACATACTTGGGTACATTATTATATGTGAGGTCTTCTCCGTCACCAAATTGTGAGGAATTTCTATATAGACTATCATTAACAAAGACTTCGTCGAAGTCTATTCTCTTTACACTAAATGCAAGAGGTTGTAAAGTATCTCCTACAGATCCCCTATAGCTTAGTATCAAAACCGCAGAGTCAAGCTGCATAACTTTTTGCGAAGTATCTCCGAATGTAAAAGGATAAAATGTTGGCCTTAGTTGAATATTTATTTCTCCAGTTGTTTTTCCAAAGATGGGGTCATTGGTATATCCTAAAAGATTATCATCTGATATCCTCACAATTGTGGTATCAAAACCAGCATTTTTAGATGATATCTGAAGGGTAGTATCCTTTGTAAACAGACCGTCAATAGGAGGTATCAATCCATTGCCAATTTCTGTGGTTATTATTTTTGTACAGGCTACTGTGAACAGTAAAAACACAAGGGCCAAAAAGAAATTTTTCTTTAGCTTCACAAATAAAATTTTTTGCTATTAATGAGGCGCAAGTTCGTTGTAGATGTCTATATAATGTGTTAAATCTTCCGTACCATTATATTTTATAATGTGCTTGTCTTTCATTTTGGAAAATTCAGTCACCAATTTTTTGTCTACATCCGGAGCGCCAAAGCTTATGGCATCAGCATAAGTGGCGCCACCACGCATGATGGCCATATTTGTACCCTCTTTATAAATTTCAAGATCTTTTTCCTTTATAGCAGGATGAATGGCGGACATTCGAGTAAAATCTTTTCCGATATGCTCGGTAAAGGATTCTGGGCTTAATGTGTAAATGCTTTTGCTATGTATAAATACTGGCTCACGCTTATAAGCAGTTTTTAAAAACATGGGTATAAGACCTGTCATCCAGCCACTACAATGTACAATATCCGGAGGCCATCCGAATTTTTTTACAGTTTCTAAAGCTCCTTTGCAAAAGAATACTGTTCTGAGGTCATTGTCTTCAAACCAATTTTCCTCTTCATCATGGTACAAAGATTTGCGTTTAAAAAACTCTTCGTTTTCTAAGAAATACACTTGTAAGCGTGCATTGGGCAATGAGGCTACTTTAATCTGTAATTGATAATCATCATTATCAACAGTTACATTGATACCAGATAGTCTTACAACTTCATGCAGCCTATGCCTCCGCTCATTAATTATACCAAACCGTGGCATGATGCAGCGTACTTCCATACCTGCCTCATAGCACTTGATGGCTAATTTGTTTACAATCTCCGCATACTCCGTAAGTTCGAGATAGGGAGACATCTCTGTTGCTATTATTAAAACTCTTTTCTTTGTTGTCATTAGGATGCTTGCCTAAAAATTTAAAGGGTGCAAAAGTAACAGAAACTACACTAAAATTTGCATCTTAGCAAGAATAACACAAAAACCATGTTGATTTTAAAAGAGAAACTAGCTTTAAATCATTGGATAACAGCAATGAAATCCTCCGAAAAAAAAATTGCTTTTGTACCTACAATGGGTGCTTTGCATGCCGGACATTTATCGCTTATACATCAAGCCAAGCTTCATTTTGACCTTGTAGTCTGTAGTATTTTTGTAAACCCTACCCAATTTAACGACCCTTCAGATTTTGAAAAATATCCTATTACCACGGAGCAGGATATTCAACTATTAGTTTCAGAAAAAACAGATATACTTTTCCTTCCTTCCGTCAGCGAAATATATGATACAGATACAAGTTGGCCAGACCAGTATGCCCTTGATTTTTTAGAAACTGTGTTAGAAGGATATTACAGACCGGGGCATTTTCAAGGTGTGTGTAAGGTGGTGCACAGATTAATTCATGCAGTGCAACCGGATGCTTTGTTTTTAGGTCGTAAAGATTATCAACAATGTATGGTCATTTCAAAAATGATTGATGATTTTAAAATTCCGACACAATTAATTATTTGTGATACCCTTCGGGAAATGAATGGTCTGGCTATGAGTAGTAGAAATATGCGCCTCAATGACACTGATAAACAAAAAGCTGCAAAAATATTTCAGCTAATGTGTACCATTAAAAATGATATTAAAGCAGGAAGTTTAGAAGACATAAAAAAATCCGGATTAACATATCTGAAATCAAATGACTTTAACCCGGATTATGTAGAAATAGCCGATGCCACAACTCTGCAACTTTTGGATAGCTGGGATGGACATCAAAAAATTGTATGCTTAGTTGCCGCTTTTTTAAGTGGCGTAAGGCTGATAGATAACTTGCCGATTAACTAACCGTAAGTGTACTACCGCTAATACTTACTGCAAATTTTTTCAAGGGCTTAGAAGCGGGGCCTTGTAATACAGAACCACTGGTCGAAAATTCACTGCCATGATTTGGACAAATGAAAATTTTTGAACCGGGGCTGTAGTTTACAAAGGTACCCTGATGGGTGCATGCCACACTAAGCGCAGTAAAAGAAGTGGGCTCATTGGTTTCTGCAAGTCTTACAACGATTACACCATCTCTTGTAACGGATGAACCTACCGATAGCAATGTGCTGCTTAAGTCAATTTCTAATGGATCATCTATAACCACACCACCACCACTGCCGCCCGGGTTATCACTACTTTTTGAACAACTCACTAAGGCACCGCAGGCACAAGCTGCTACTGAAAATCCCAATGTTGAAATAAACTGTTTGCGTTCCATAACTGAAAATTTTAATGATAGATTACATGCTGAACAACTCGTAACGAAAATCGTTCAGCAGTTATTATTTTATGGAAGCAAAAATCAGGGAGTTTAACAAAAGCATTTATCCCCGAAAGTGGTGATTTTTATACTGCTTATTGCATAGATGATAAGGTGGATTTTGTCCAGTTTTGAATGAGTTTTTTTTGATCCTCAGTAATTTTTGCATATTGATGTATCCAAAGATAACTACCCAATGGCATCCAACCATCCGTTACTGATTCTTCAATTTCTTCCAACTTATTTCTTTTACGTTTTTCACTATACGAACCAAAGATGGAAAAGTTTAGTTCTGCTTTTCCCTCATCAACATGATGTTTGAGCCACCAACCAACCGGTTGAATCCGATAATACCATGGATACACCGTGTTATTGCTATGACAGTCAAAGCAGCTGGTTTCTAATATATGTAAAACACTATCCGGCACTTTATATACTGCTGTGATATGACTATTGCTAATTGAGACATCTGTATTGTCCTTTGCCGCAGGAAAAAATTGGAAGCTGATAAAAGCAATACCAATGAATATCAGCAACCATTTTATTTTTTTTCTTGTAGGATTTTGCATGAATAAATATTATTGCTGGGCAAAACTAATTTGATACTGTCTATAGGCCTTACTAATTCAGTAATTTATTCATCATTTTGCATCAGATGCAAAACTTTGTTTTATTGCGGCGAGAAAAAATGATATCACCATGTATGAATCAAGTACCCAACTGAGGGTAAGGTATGCAGAAACTGATCAGATGAATGTTGTTTATTATGGCAACTATGCACAATACTTTGAAGTGGGCCGTGTAGAAAGCATCAGGCAGCTGGGTCTTGCCTATAAGGATATGGAGGCAATGGGCATAATGATGCCAGTGGTGGAAATGAATATCAAATTTTTACGACCCGCTACTTATGATGATTTAATAACCATAAAAACCCAAATTCGTACTAAGCCACAGGGATATAAAATTGAATTTCATCAAGAAGTTTTGAACGAAGCTGGTAAACTATTAGCCGCAGGCAATGTGATTCTTTTTTTCTTAGATAAGCAAACCTGGAAAAGAGTGAATGTGCCTGAGTATTTTGAAAATAAAATCAATGTTTACTTCCAATAGGACTGAGGGTGTGCGAAGCATCTTAATGACATTTGATCCATTACTGAAAATTGGCTTTAGGCATAGTTTTTCTTACTAATATCTTTATAATAACCAAGTCTTCGCTTCATAATTTTGAGAAATTATAACCCGCCGTCAATACATATCTTAAACATCGCTATTAACCTTTAATGTATTATGGTTGCATTGGTAGCTTACATATTGTAGTAAAATCAATATCCCCTTTTTTCTGTACGTATAAATGTGAAATGAGTAATCTTTCTGCACTACTCTGCTGTGCATAATGATAGGCTGCTTCACGATGCATATTTTCTTCCACTGTTCCAATCATAACTTCGGCAGTTTTAAACCAGTTCACTTTTTTGCCAGTATTGGATTGAATAAATGGCTCTAATACTTGCATGTGATTTTTAAGATTAAGCAACTTTGAAGCGTCTAAAATTCTTAAGTAAATACTGCCTTCTGGATGAAATCCAAAATTATTACTCACTACTGAAAATGCCTGCTCTGCACCTGCTATCCTCCGCAGCCACCTCAGCAAGGTGTCTTCCATTTCTTCCTTTGCAGTAAAGCTTGCCAATGAAATATAAGTACTGTTTTCTGTATTGTTTCTACTGCCATAATTTTTTTTGCATACAGCTTGCTCCTCTTTAATAAAGGTATCATTGTCTATAACAGCTACAATTCTATATTGACTAATATCCTGTTTTATAGGATCTGCATTGCGATGTCTGCTCGTGGTAATCTGTTGCATACAAATGAAAATGATGGTTTAAAATAATTGTGTAAAAATATTTTTCAAAAATAAATAATTTAGTTTTAAAAAACTAATTAATTTAGCATAAAATTATTTTTATGCAAGATGATATGATATATAGTCCGGCTTGGAAAGGTTCAAAATCTTACCGCCAGCAGCAAACGCCTACAGCCAATGCCACAGGTTTTGGCGCAGCCACTGACGATTATGCAGAGCGGGGCATTGATTTGAATGAGGAATTGGTAACCAACAAGCCGGCCACTTTTTTCTTTAGGATGAATGGAGATGCTATGATAGATGCCGGCATTCATAGTGGTGATATTCTTATAGTGGATCGTAGTGTAAAAGCTGTGGCAGGAAAGATAGTGGTAGCTGCGGTAAATGGAGAGTTGCTGGTGCGTCGCCTGTTTAAAACATTAAACCGCCTAAGTCTGACGGCAGAAAATAAACGCTATGCCACTATGGAACTTAATGAGTGTAATGAGTGTAATATATGGGGCGTAGTTACTTGGGTGGTGCATAGGGTATAAGAATGCATAGATGTAAAGCATTTATTTATGGATGTATGGTGTATAGTAAATACGCATAACAATTCAAGTAAAGCTATTACTTTTGACCATGCTCAAACAGTTTTCGCTATTTGTTATTTCTATCTTCTTCCTTGCTTGTAAGTCTGCTCAAGTGACACAAACTAATACTGATAATAAGAATAATGTTGCCACCCATTCATCAGAAAATTTTTTGGATAGCCTTATGCGTACAAAACCGGAATGGTTTTCTGAAATTATGCAAAAGGCAGATGACTATAGGGTAAAAATCATTTATACAAAAATTGATAGAGCTGCGGACAATACTCCTCATTTTACTGAGTATAGCTATCATAACAATGCTGCCTATTTCTATCCGGCAAGTACGATTAAATTTCCCTTGTCCATTTTGGCACTGGAAAAAATTAATAACCTTCAAGTGCCGGGAGTTTCTATGCTCACCACCATGATTACAGATACATCATTAGTAGCAGCAGCACATTATACACAGCCTACTGCAATGAATAGCACACCCAGCATAGCAAACTATATCAAACAAATATTATTGGTAAGTGATAATGATGCATCCAACCAGTTGTATGAATTTTTAGGACAGCAAGCCATCAATGAAACCTTGCATGCTAAAGGTTATACATCGGCGGAAATAAGGCACCGCTTACAAATTGCACGTAGTGCAGATCAAAATCGCATTACAAACCCGGTCTATTTTACGGATAGTAATGGTAGCGTCATTTATCAGCAGGCACTGAAAAAGAGTATATATTCATTTCCAGAAAGAAATGATTTTATAGGAAAAGGTTATATCGGAAAAGATGATGCCGTCGTGTATGAGCCTTTTAATTTTTCTCAGAAAAATAAATTCGAATTATCTGATCTTACTCAAATATTGAAAGCCATTATTTTTCCTAATGCAATGCCTATAAACAAGCGATTTAATTTAACGCAGTCTGACTACAAATTTTTACATCATTATATGAGTGCATGGCCCAGGGAAAGCAAGTATCCAAGCTATAGTGATACCGATTATTATTACGATACTTACTGTAAATTTTTACTATTGGGTAGTGAAAAGGGAACACCTCAAAAAGGTATTCGTATTTTTAATAAAGTTGGAGATGCTTATGGATTTCTTACGGATATTGCTTATGTGGTGGATTTTGAAAACAATATTGAGTTTATGCTCAGTGCTACCATTTATTGTAATAGTGATGGCATTTTCAATGATGATAAATATGATTATGATGCAATTGGGTACCCGTTTATGAAACATATTGGGCAGCTAATTTATGACTATGAGAAGGAAAGAGTGAGGGTATTTAAACCAGATTTGAATCAATTCAAATTTGATTATGCTGAGTAGGCTGCAAAGCTAAAAGTAACAACTGCCATCAAGAAAAAATATGTTGTATTACCTATTGTATGTGTCACTTGTATGGATACAATTGAATACATAATAAAGCCCAGATGTACTTGGTTTTTCCATTTATAAGAAATTAATATTTTATTCGTAAACAACTTACAATTTAGGACGAGATAGCAATTCTAAATTTTTGAATTTATTTATATGAATCTTCTTGTTATCACTGATGACGTAAATGGACGTTTCATCAATAAATCCTATGTCCACATCTTTATTTTCCGCAATTTGATAGATTGGCCGAGAAAGCTTGATTTTGCTCAGCAAGGGATCATTGTTTGATGTATGAAGTATACCACTTTGAATAAAAGCAATTTTATTGGTATATGGCAGTAGCCACACCTTGTTTTTTGAATCTACAAATATTTTTAAAATTTCATTGTCTGGCAATCCATCAATGATAGTGTAATTCTTAAAATGCTTGCCATTAAATCTACTTAATCCGGCTTCAGTGCCAAACCAGAGAAAGCCATCTTTGTACTGAGCAATGCTATAGACATTGAGCCCCGGAAAACCTTCATCTAATCCATATTTTCTATATGAAACTGTTTGACAAAATAGTTTATTGGTATTGTTTTAACATATAAGGAACATAGTATGTTTTTTGCATCATTACATGTTTTAAATCACTTTATAAAAATTAGGTTTATTAGAAAGCATTTTAGGTGCTAATTTCCACACTAAAACTATATTTTTCATATAACCTTTAAGCTGCCTAAAATGGTATAATCTGTTTTCCTTTTTGTGTGTAAGGTATTCCAGAAAAAAACCAATACAAAATATAGGACTCTCAGCAGTGTATATCATCATATTCATTAGGTACCAAAAAACACCTTCTTGCTTTCGAATTCTCAGCAAGTTCGACACCAATAGCTGAGCTCCTTTTCGGTCGAAAATATTTTGATACCCCTTTCCTGGCGAGTTAGTTTCTGCATTTATCGTTTCACCTTGCAGGTGTGTAATATGTATATCACCATATACGAACAATGGCCCATATTTACCAATGCGGTAGCACCATTCTGCTTCTTCTGCATATAAAAAGAAATCTTCATCCATGAGACCACACTGTTGGATGATCTCTTTTTTTACCATAAGAAATGCACCATTTATCCAATCCACTTTTACATCAGTCATGGCTTGTTTTATACTTGTGTTTTTTGCTTGCAATCCCAAAGCAATTTTTCGAAGAAAATTTCCCAAATATGGTAATGGTAATAAATGATTTAAACCACCTTTCATAAAATAACTTCCGGTTATCTGCGGGCTTCCGTCCTCGTTTAATAACTGTACACTACATGCCCCATGTGGTGATTGTTCAAATTTATGTAAACACCGCTCCAAAGCGTTTTTTAAAATAATCGTATCTGGATTCAATAATAACACTGTACTATTTGATGCTACTTGTATTCCTGCATTATTTGCCCTTGCAAACCCTGCATTGTAATTCATAGAAATCCAATGAATAAAAGGAAAGTTAGCTGTTAAAAATGCTTTACTGTCATCAGTGGAATTATTGTCCACTATAATCCATTCATAGTTAATAAAACTTTCAAATTGCATAGCACTTTTCAAACATTGTGTTATGAGTACTTTTGAATTATAATTTACAATAATTATACTAAGCATGTATATAATGACGTCTTCTTAAATATGAAATTGCCATCAATGTTTTTGAGCAAAATCCGATGCTCAACAGGGTAGGAGGGATGTTTGAAAGATCAACAACCATTTTATGCACAATCATAGGCCATGCTCCAGGGGCATGTTTTAAAATATCCTGCATATTCTTTATTTGAAGGTTTCTAAATAAACGCCACCAGGCATCATATACCCAAATATTTTCCAGCGGCTCTACACCATGTTTTTCTAAAAGATATAAACCTTCTGCAAGCTCTATTTTTGGATTTAAAAATGTGGATTGAGTAACTTGTGTGCTGTGCATTCCCACATTTATAAGACAATCATCTATATAATGGAATCTATGTTTATGTTGAATCATTCTGATATAATATTCTGTATCTACACGCCATTTCAATCGATTATCGTAGGCTTCACTCATGTTGTTTCTAATCATGGTTACACTCGGTGGCCCAATCTTGTTTGAAGCAAAAAGGAGCCAGGGTGTTTTATTTATTTTTTCTATAATACTGATGCCTGCTTGTACAATTTCGCTTTTTTCGGCATCGTCAATATAAATGTTTTGGTAACCCGAAAACATGCATGCTATGTTCGCATTTGCATGTTTGGCTAAAATAGCCAATGCATCATTTTTCGCAAACCAATCATCATGATGCATTATTTTAATCCACGCTCCACTCGCTTTTCTGATGCCCTCATTCCAGTTTTCAGGGGTACCCAGTGGACTGCTGTTTTTAAAGTATTGCAAACCATTTATTTGGCTATATCCACTCACTAATGCTTGCACACTATCATCAGGCGTATCATCCGTTATTATAACTTCATAGTCTTTAAAATTTTGTGCAGCAATAGAATCCAACAAACGCTTCAAGAGTGGTACATTTTTATATGCTGGTATCGTAATAGAAATAAATGGCATCTTAATGGTTCAAAAATAGGCATGTACACATAGTATTTCAAAACATGTACATTGATACCTTGATAATACTGAAAATCGGTACAGATATTAATCGTGCATATACGATGAGATTTTCAGTATTACACCTTAAGTCTACTCACATTGTCCTAATAAACATAAAATCCTTGTTCACTTGTCAGTATTTACTATAATACTAATTGATTTATAATAGGTTATACAATAAATACCTATTTATAATATACCCAAATTTACCAAGAAAAATGAATACAATACTGCCGTTTTCTCAAGGAGTACCTTTTTCACCCCAGAGTTCTCCTTTGTATCTGCAAGGAGGCACTTTTACTGATCATGGTATTCCTCCAATTTGTACAGGAAAACCTTCCAGTCAGCATTGCTTGCTATCTATTTAAAAAGGAATTAATTTACCCCTTCGGAGTATTATTCATAGACTATTTGCACCTCCAATTCCCCATAGTATTTTCCTTCAATTGAATATGGTATTTTTTTACCCCTTCGGGGAATGTATGATGCACACCCTATAACTCCATTTCTTCAGCAGCACTTTACCTGCATTTCAGAAATTGCATATTATCAAAAATAGCTATACGCTATTTTCTAATTCATGCGACCTAAACACTCAAAAATAAAAAAAGGGACAGGTAAAAAAGAGGGTTTGTTTTAGAGGAATTAAAAACTACTACTACAATAAATTACCAGTGAAAATAAAAAATTAAATAATAGCCAGAGGAGTTACACCACAAATTACTTTGTCACTTATAGCTACTAAAGGCTTGGCTTGAGGTGGCAACAATATATCTACCCTACTACCAAATTTTATAAAGCCCAATTCATCACCCTGATGAATGGATTTGCCTTCAATAGCATAGTTACAAATTCTTTTTGCTAATGCACCGGCAATTTGTTTTACTAAAATTTTTCCCTTTGCATTTTCTATAACAATACTATGTCGCTCATTTTCTGTAGATGATTTTGGATGCCATGCTACCAAATATTTTCCATGATGATATTGAGAATAGATAATTTTTCCATCCATAGGGTATCGATTCAAATGCACATTGGCAGGGCTCATAAAGATGCTTATCTGAAGTCTCTTTTCCTGAAAATATTCTTGATCAATTACCTCTTCCATTACCACCACTTTGCCGTCAGCAGGGCATACAATACTTTCATTTGTTTTTGTTAGCACTCTGTTAGGCACCCTGAAAAAAGAAACTATAAATAAAAACGTAAAAGTTGAAAGCACTAATATAATTATCGACAGCCAGGCATAAAAACTACCAATAAGATAGAGAGAAAAAACATTTATTGCCAGCCAAACTATTGCCGATATTCCAATTGTTTTGTATCCTTCCTTATGAATTGTCATTGACTAAAATAAGTGGCAAATATATGAGCTACTTTATGATGCCATTATGATATATTGATTATCCTCAAAGAATCTTTGGCCATGTAAAAAAATAAGCATATTTTTTAATTTGAAATGAAAAAAAAAGACCAGCCATTTTTATAATATAAGTGAATATACTAAAGCCGCAATACCTTAGCTGGCTTACCTATGCTATAAGTACATTAGCTATAGCCTAATGGACCTCTGCACTTGTAGTTATATTTCAATATCAAAAAAACCGACTCTTTTGAAGTCGGTTACTAAAATATATTTCTAAATGAATTATTTATTGCTATCCTGTGCTGGTGCTACAGGTATTGGGGAGGTTGGTGTAGCTTGCTGCTGGGTAGGTGTGTTTGTGTTGATATCATTGATCAATGAATCTTTATTGCCCGCAGGGCTAGTTAAAAATAAACTTGACACCAGGCAAAGTGTGATAAGTACGGATACGAATATCCATGTTCCTTTTTCTAGCACATCAGTAGTTTGTTTTACACCCATAAACTGATTATTGAATCCGGCTAATGTTCCACTAAGGCCACCACCTTTTGGATTTTGTATTAATACGATAAACCCAAGTATGATACAAGCTATTACTATTAGTATAAAAAATATCGTTGTCATAATTTATTGCTTAGTTCTACAATTTTGGCGGCAAAGAAAGTATTTTTTGAGGGATTCAAAAAACTTAATTTTTCGTACAAGCGTATTGCCTTTTGATATTTACCCTGCCTCTCCAGCACCTGTGCCATGGCTTCTGTAATTATTTCTGGGTTTTCAATGGATAAACCAGCCAATGCCACAATCTTTTTTTCGGATGCGGCATCTGTTCCCAAGTCTGTGGGGTTTGGATTGGTGCTGCGTATATGTCTAAGCCAATCAGTAAATCTTCTTGTTTTGGCATCTAATGCATCACCTTCCGCTTTTGGATTTTCTAATTTTATGCCCTGCGATGCAAAATAATCCACTCTATAAAATGGAGCTGTTTCTATTGGGATAATAGCATCTGCTTCCACTGCTTTTTCAAATACTAGTAATTGCTCTTGCAAAATGGAAGAAATTTTTTCAGCAGCAGCATCTGATTCAATAGTAGCATCTATTTCAATAGTAGCATCTGTTTCAAAAGTAGCATCATGCTTAGGAATATCATCGTTTATCCGTTCTATAATTGTTTCAGGTGCTTGCGGGGTTTCTTCGTGCTGCATAATGATAGCTATATGTTCCTCCACTTCATCATGCACATACTCCATTGTTTCGGTTTCTTTTTGAAATGGGTTTGATATAGAAAATGTATCTGTGCCTTCCAATAAGAAGTTTAACCAGCTTTCATTGTTGATATGTAAAGCAGTTTTTTTTATCAACTCATCATCTCTGCCAGCATCATTATTATGTAAGAGTTTTAAAAATTGCCCTGTAAAAAAATAGGGATGCTCTGTTGTGATGTCCTCCAGAAACTGAGCTTTTTTGCGACCGGATAAATGACCCGCACCCAGCGAGTCATAAACTGTTTTGAATAATACTGCTTTATTCATGTGGAAAAATGTAAGTGTGTGAAGGTAAGCTGAATCTGCTACCAGTTGGAGAATACTCTATTAAACATTTCGTCTGACACATTTCGAATAATATCAGGAAGTAATTGAGCTTCTGCCTGCGGCAATGAAAGAGTGGCCGAAAATTCAAAATCACGACTTACATCAAACTCTTTTGTTTCCGGAATTTTGGTATTCGTAAAAGTAATATGTACGCCAACAGACAATCTATTGTTGGCCGTTTGCCCATTGCTAATGCCTGATGTAGTTACATTATAATTACTGATATAACTGTTAATCAGGTAGTCTGCCTCATCGTTATTTGTCCTTGTAAGCTTTGTGTAGTTATTTACTTTTTGTTGGAATGCATCAGTAAGCTGTGGGCTTAGTTGTGGATTTATATACCTGGCTTTATTTTCAATAAAACTAATTTTTACGGTCTTAATATCTGCTGGTATAGACACATCCCTAAATGTATAAATACCACAGGAAGCAAACACTATGCAGCAAGTCAGTATGATAAATATTATTCTGGTTTTCATTAGATGATACTATACTCTTTGAGTTTTCTATACAATGTTCTTTCACTAATGCCAAGATCTAAGGCAGCACGGCGTCGCCTCATTTTGTGCTTTTTTAAAGCTTTAAGAATAAGCTCCTTTTCTCGGTCTGCTATACTCAGCGATTCCTCTACTTCTTCATGCGCATCAATTACCTCAGTATGTGTATGTCTCATATCTTCAGATTGATTGGAGACTATTACAGCAGGTTGTAAACCCGGGTTGGATACCAAATTGAGGTGGTCACCATTTGGCATTTCCTGCATCAGTTCATTCATAGTAAAAGATGCAGATTGCTGACCTGCCACAGTGGGGTTTTTCAATATTTCCAAAAACATCCTTTTCAATTCTGTTACATCTTTTTTCATATCAAAAAAAAGTTTGTATAGAATTTCTCTTTCATTGGCAAACTCGCTACCACTTACCGCTGCACTACCTGCTAATACTGGAAGTCGGTTGAAGTTTTTTTCAGGTAAATAAGTTCTCAATGTTGATGCATCAATCTGTGATGTACCTGCAAGAACAGAAATTTGCTCCGCAATATTTTTTAGTTCCCGCACATTTCCCGGCCAGGGATAATTCATTAACAAAATTTTAGCCTCATCTTCTAATTGAACAGGGGTAGTTTTATATCGCTCCGCAAAATCAATTACAAATTTTCTAAAGAGTAATGGTATATCCTCTTTTCGGTCTCTAAGCGAAGGTACTCTAATGGGAACACTACTCAATCTATAATATAAGTCTTGTCTAAAACGTCCATTGTATGTGGATTCTAGTAAGTCTTTATTGGTAGCCGCAATTACACGCACATCCGTTTTTTGTACTTTGCTTGAGCCTACTCTTATATATTCTCCGGCTTCCAGCACACGCAGTAGGCGGGCTTGGGTACCCAATGGCATTTCACCAATTTCATCCAAAAAAATGGTACCTCCATTCACAGTTTCAAAATAACCTTTTCTGCTGTCCACCGCTCCTGTAAATGCACCTTTTTCATGGCCAAAAAGTTCTGAGTCAATTGTGCCTTCTGGTATTGCACCACAGTTTACTGCTATAAATGAGTTGTGTTTTCTTGCAGATAAGGAATGTATAATTTGTGAAAATACTTCTTTACCCACACCACTTTCTCCGGTTATTAATACAGATAAGTCAGTAGCTGAAACTTGCATGGCCACATTAATGGCATGATTAACTGCCGTAGCATTACCAATAATACCGAATCTATTTTTTACTGATTGTAATTCTGCCATATTGCTTTTTCTCTAATTAAATATTGCTACTTTTTATTGGATTTTCAGTTGCCTAAAAGTGCAAATATTTTCGTTTTTCTGATTTTCTTTTTCTAATCAATTGGTTTGATGTATTGTAGCATTGACAATACAGCTTTTTGCCAATACTTCATCATTCAAGCACTACACAATCATTGCTCCCATCATGGTTGCTTTGGTACATTCTGTAATCTTCACTTGTACATAATCTCCAGGCCGTAATTCTTGATTACTCTTGGGAAATAAAACTACTTTATTTTGACTGTTTCTTCCCCTCCAAAAATGCTCACTCCGCTTACTATCTCCTTCAATCAACACCTCAGATATTGTACCGATATCTTTTTGATTGCTTTGCAAACTCAATTTGTTTTGCAAATCCACAATTTCCTGTAGCCGTCGCTTTTTTATTAATTCTGGCACATCATCTTCATATCTTTTTTCTGCAAGGGTGCCCGGTCTTTCACTATAAAAGTACATATAACTCATGTCATATTTACTTTGCTCCATAATGCTAAGCGTGTCTGCATGATCTTCATCTGTTTCGGTGCAGAACCCGGCAATGATATCGCTGCTTATACCACAATCTGGCAAAATAGTCCTTATCTGATTTACCTTTGAGAGGTACCATTCTCTTGTATAAGTACGATTCATCAGTTGAAGTATTCTGGTGCTTCCACTTTGCACCGGCAGGTGGATATATTTACAAATATTTTTATAAGCAGCCATTGTTTCCAATACATCTACTGTTATATCTTTTGGATGAGAGGTACTAAATCTTACCCTCAGCAATGGATTGATTCTTGCTACTTTTTCTAATAATTGAGCAAAGGTTACTGCTTCATTTTTACTGTCATCCATCCAGTAGTAACTATCTACATTTTGGCCAAGCAGTGTTACTTCTTTAAAACCTCTATCAAATAATTGTTTTGCTTCTTCTACAATGCTCAGCGCATCTCTACTCCGTTCACGGCCTCTTGTAAAGGGAACCACACAAAAGCTGCACATATTATTGCATCCCCGCATGATGGAGATGGATGCAGTAATACCGTTGCTATCTAATCTTAAAGGTGAAATATCAGAATAAGTTTCTTCCCTACTTAGTAATACATTCACAGATTTTTGACCAGTTTCTGCCTCCGAAACCAATGCAGGTAAACTTCGATAGGCATCCGGACCCACTACCATATCCACAAGTTTTTCTTCTTCCAGCAATTTTGATTTAAGCCGCTCTGCCATACAACCTAATACACCCACCAGTGTACCCGGTTTTGCTACTTTAAGTTTTCTAAATTCTGTAAGTCTTTTTCTAATGGTTTGTTCTGCCTTTTCTCTTATGCTACATGTGTTGATTAAAATAAGATCTGCTTCTTCTACATTACGAGTAGCTCCATATCCTTCTTCATATAAAATACTGGCCACAATTTCACTATCACTGAAATTCATTTGGCAACCATAGCTTTCTATAAAGAATTTTTTTGTATAAGGGTTATTATCCAAAGCAAAAGGCTGAAAAGCCTCTCCCTGACGGGTTTCATCGTGATATTCTGTCGTATCTGTAACAGGCATTCTGAAATAGATTTGGATACAAAATTAGTATAATGTTGTGACAGAATGGCTGCTCTTTTCAAAATTAGCATTTCGCAAAATTTATTATGAGGTTTAAGCAAAAAAAAACCGTCCCAACTTGATGTTGGGGCGGTTAAGCACACGCACATGAGAAAGAAAAACTTTATAAGCCGATTGTTTTTAATTCTTTTGGAAAGCGCAGGGTGGTAGTCTGAATTTGACTATCTCTTTTGTATTTGATAGTATAACTGTCGCCATCTTTTGCATCTTTAAATATATTTTTAATATCCTCAGTAGATGCAATTGATTTGTCATTAACCATTGTAATGATATCGCCTGTTTTTAGACCCGATTTGGCAGCAGGAGCATCTTCATCCATTTCCAAAATACTTACACCGATATTGTCTTCTGTATCCTGCACAATCGCACCTAGGCGTGGTTTTCTCGAAAATTGGAAAACTCCTCCTCTTGCGTTTGGTGGAGTATAATTGAAACTATAATTATTGCCATCATTGTTGTTCCATCCATATACTCTTATGTCTTTATTTTTGGTTAATGTTATTTCTTTTTTCAAGCTTTTACCATCCCTGGTAAAAGTGATATTTACTTTATCTTCCGGTTTACACTTGCCAATTGCCTCATACAAATCGTCTGGCCCTGTGATGGCAGTTTCATTTACTTTGGTGATGTAATCATCTTCACGCAATTCAGCTTTGGCAGCAGGACTTTCATCCGTAATTTCTGTAATTTTTGCTCCCTTATCTGTAGCTTCTGTAAGGACACCCAAAAAAGCTTCATTTCTTTTACCTGCTTTTGCCCATCCCTCACCAAAATCACCGTCAAAATGTTGCAATTCCTGCAATCTCTCCAATTCCGCAAATCTCTTATTATTCAGATCAAAATTTAACGCAGACAATTCGGGAAATTCAAAATGTGAAATCTCTACATCATCACTTTTATAATCATCCACCGGTTTACCATTTACAGTAATCTTATCACCATCAACCACTATGGTTACTTTCTCTTTACTGTCTTTCTTTTTGCGAATCATTATTTGGTCTTGGGCACAAAGGCTATTGGTTTGTAAAAGCCCTCCGAGTAATAATGCTACTATTAGCTGCTGAATAATTTTTTGCATAATTAATTTTTTAATACTAAATGTTTCGTAGCAAATGTAAGGGGAATAAAATGAATACGAAGCATTTCGGAAATGTTAAAAAATGTATTTCCAAATAAAGCATGAGCTTACGATAAATGTTCCAAAAACAAAATCTCAAATTTTATTTTGCGATTAAAAATTTGCCCCCCGATACAAAACTCCAAACCGCTAACAACCGTTATCTTTGCGGCATGGAAAATTTTACGCAAGGCGTTTCATCACCTGATTTACTTTCTTTTAATCAGTTTAAAACTACGGTATTAGCAGATTATAAAGTGGTTGTTCTCAGCAGAGAAACCAGTTTGCTAGGTCGTAAAGAAGTGCTTACCGGAAAAGCAAAGTTTGGCATTTTTGGCGATGGTAAAGAAGTAGCACAAGTGGCTATGTCAAAATTTTTCAAACACGGCGATTTTAGAAGTGGGTACTACCGGGACCAAACTTTTATGTTTGCTACCGGTATGGCAACAGTGCAACAGTTTTTTGCACAATTATATGCCGACCCTGATGAAACCAATGAACCATTTAGTGCTGGTAGGCAGATGGTGAGCCATTTTGTAACTCCAAATACAGATGCCTCAGGCAATTGGCTGCCTTTAGCAAATCAATACAATGTAGCTGCTGATATGGCTCCCACAGCCGGGCAAATGCCACGAAGTGCAGGATTAGCCTTAGCATCTAAATTATTCAGAAATAATACAGCGCTGCATAAATTCAAAGATTTAAGTAATAATGGAAATGAAATCTGTTTTGTAACCATTGGAGATGCATCTACCTCCGAAGGACATTTTTGGGAAACGGTTAATGCTATAAGTGTACAGCAGATACCTGCTGCCATTTTTGTATGGGATGATGGCTATGGCATATCAGTACCAAAAAAATATCAAACAACAAAGGGTTCAATCTCGGATGCACTGTCCGGTTTTCAAAAACAGGATGGTACTAATGGTATGCAGATTTATAAGCTAAAAGGTTGGGATTATCCGGGCATGTGCGAAGTATTGGAAGAAGCCATTGAGCAAATAAGAAATACCCATGTGCCGGCACTATTTCACATCGAAGAAATTACACAGCCTCAAGGACATAGCACCAGTGGAAGTCACGAAAGATATAAAGATGCAGAAAGACTACAATGGGAAAAGGAATGGGATTGTATGAAGCAAATGCGCAGTTGGATTATAGATAGCAATATCGCCTCAGAAGATGAGCTTCAAACAATAGAAGGAAATACAAAAAAGGAAGTAAATGAATGGCGCACAGCAGCATGGGAAAATTATTTATCTCCAATACGCCAGCAGAAAGAAAAGACCATTGAACTATTGCAAAGCGCACAGGTGCATGACATTAATGTTTACAATGAAGTACAGATCATTGCAAAGGAGCTTGACAACAACAAAGAGCCATTGCGCAGAGAAATAATGCATGCATTAGTAAGGGCATCTGAATGTATTAATAGCCCATTTGCGGCTGCTGACATTAAAACATATCACCATCAATTAGTAGATATAAACACTGCATTATACAACAGTCATTTATACAATGAAATTGGAAAGTCTGCTCTTTCTGTTACTCCTGTAGAGGCAAGGTTTAATGAAGATGCATCTATTGTAAATGGGTATGAAATTTTAAATAAATATTTTGATCAGCTATTTGAAACAAACCCTTTGGTAGTAGCATTTGGAGAAGATTTAGGTTTTATTGGTGATGTCAATCAAGGTTTTTCTGGTTTGCAGGCAAAACATGGTGCAGATAGAATATTTGACACTGGCATTCGAGAGTTGAGCATAATGGGTCAAGGCATTGGTTTAGCATTGCGTGGCCTTCGGCCAATAGCAGAAATACAATATTTGGATTACCTTCTTTATGGTCTTCAACCATTAAGTGATGATGTAGCTACACTGCATTATCGCACTAAGGGTAAACAATGTTGTCCCATCATTGTAAGGTCTCGTGGTCATAGGTTAGAAGGAATTTGGCATAGTGGAAGCCCGATGGGTATGATCATAAATGCACTGCGAGGCATGCATGTATGTGTACCCAGAAATATGGTACAAGCTGTGGGCATGTACAATACACTATTGGCCTCAAACGATCCTGGTCTTGTAATAGAATGTTTAAATGGCTATCGATTAAAGGAAACATTGCCTTCCAATTTATTAGACTATAAAGTAGCTTTTGGTATTCCGGAAATTCTTGAAGCAGGTACCGATATTACACTGGTTTCCTATGGTAGTACACTTCGTATTGTATCCGCCGCAGCAGAGCGTTTACATGCAATGAATATAAGCTGTGAGATAATAGATGTACAAACATTGTTGCCTTTCGATATCCATCATATCATTTTAGATTCTCTCAAAAAAACAAATCGAATTTTATTTATTGATGAAGATGTGCCGGGTGGAGCAGCTGCGTATATGTTTAATGAAGTAATGGAAAAGCAAGGGGGATATAGATGGTTGGATGCAGCCCCAAGAACCTTAACTGCTAAGGCACATAGGCCTGCCTACGGCAGTGATGGAGATTATTTTAGTAAGCCAAATGCAGAAGATGTAATTGCAATGGTACAATCCATAATGGCAGAATAGTTGGTATCCATTCATTCATTGAAATATCAAGACCATATATAATCTCAACAAAAATTTGCAAGTAAATTTTTGATGAATTTTATCTATTCATACAAATGGATTATGGTTTCATTTTTACAGTCATCGTTCATTTGTCTATCCATTCCTATCTTTAAATGAATACTTACATGGGCTTGTATGACACCTCACAACCACAAAATTTGAGTATAGAAATTATCATCAACAAATTATACCCATTACACGGTATGCTTTTCATTAGAAACTGACCCATATTCGCACCAATAATTTTTTATAATGAAATCATTTCAAAAAATACAACTGAAGAAGAGCTATGCTTTGATGGCTTTGTTAGGATTACTGTTTGTAAATATAAATTTATACGCACAACGGAAAGCAACCGGGGCAAATATTAACCCCGCTACCATTATGAAAACGCCCAAGAAACTGCCATTATCTTTTCGCAGTTTTAGAGGGATGCCTGCCAGTTATTCATTAGAAAAATATTGTCCTACGCCGGGAGATCAGGGCAATCACGGTACCTGCGTGGCATTTGCGAATGCTTATGGTGTGGGTACAATTCTTTATGCTAAAACACATGATATTACGGACAAATCCATTATTGACAAATACGCATTTTCAGCTACTTATCTTTATGAACAAATAAAGAATGAAGGTGATAATGATTGCCAAAATGGTAGTGATCCCATTACTGCTTTGCGCACTATGAATGAAAATGGTGATGCTTTTCAATCTGCTGTGCCTTATAGTTGTAATTATACCATAACAGACGATATAAAACAAACTGCATCTTTATACAAAATAGATGATTACTCTATTTTATTTGCCCAGCCGGGTATGCTTACGACAGACTTATTTGTACTCAGTGAAGAAGAAGCAATATCCAGTACAAAAAAAGCAATATTGGAAGGTTCTCCTGTTTCATGTGCATTCTTTTTACCTGAAACATTTTATAGGATTACATCCGAAGTTTGGACTACCGACCCCGCCATAGATACACCAAGTGATTGGAAGCATAGTGGCCATGCAATGACAGTTGTGGGCTATGACGATGACAAGTTTGGCGGTGCATTTAGAGTACTCAATAGTTGGGGTACTGGCTGGGCAGACGGTGGCTTTGTATGGATGCGCTATAAAGATTATACCCAATGGTGTGCAGTAGCCTTGCAACCTTTTGCAGATCCATTTACGCCAGTGCCAGAAGAAAAAAGAAAGGAAGCACCAGCGCCAACACCAGACCCAAGTCCAGAACCTGTGCCAGATCCAAAGCCACAACCAGATCCAGAACCAGCACCACAACCCAGTCCGGAGCCAGAGCACTTAGATGAAGTTAAGTTTTCCCTAAGTGGCAATGTTGAATTTATGCTGAACACAGGTACAGCTATGCCTGTATCAAAAATTTCTACCCGCAATCTTGTAGTGGAAAATGATATGTCCGGCGAAAAAGAAGAGTTGGTAGCCTATCGTATGAATGAAACCTATTCATCCGGTACCAAATTTCGATTCTATATATCAACAGATGAAGACTGCTATATTTATGCCTTTGCTACAGACCTTACGGGAAAAGTTAATCGCATATTACCTTTTGATGATCTGATGAGTACACACATAGGATCTAACAGTGTGGTAGCATTTCCATCTGATAGTAAAGTAGTAAAAATGGATGATCAAAAAGGTACAGATTATCTCCTTATTTTATATTCAAAAGAAAAATTAAATGCTGCTGAAATAGCCAATAAAATGAGCAGTATGAATGGAGGGTTGAGTAAGAAAATTTTGCAAGCATTAGGCAATAAATTGATTGATAAATCTGAAATAACCTACGACATTAATCAAGTAGGATTTTCTGTAAATAAAACTTCCACAAGAAATCTTATGGTGTCTGATGATGAGGATAATGACAACTCAAGTTACACTGGTACCGTGGTGCCATTGATGATAGAATTATCGCATAATTAATATCAAGGCATTAGAAATTATTTTTAGTAAAAGAATTATTGGTATGCATATATAGTGTATCAATAATTCTTTTTTTATGCAAAATCTTGAAATAATAATTGAGGGTATGAAACTGAATAAAAAAATGGGTTTAGTACTTATTTGCATGCTGGCCATAGCTCAAATACAGGCTCAGCAAACAGTACTCACAGTACCATCCGGTCATCTAAGCTCGCCACGCAGTATTGCGGTTTCTCCAAATGGTAAATGGATGGCCAGTGCCGATTTTAATGACTTAATTATATGGAATGCAATCAATGGGTCACAGCTTAGAAAAATAAGCACCAGTGCACATATAGAGTCTATCAGTTGGTTTCCTGATAATACAACTATTGCATGTCAGATTGAAGATTACCCTCAGGATACCATCATGAAATATGATATACAAATGGGCAAGCGTACAGGTGCTGTTACCATGAAAGATGTATATAGAATGCGGGTAAGTAAGGATGGAAAATATATATATGCAAGTGGGGGAGATGGGGAGTTAAGAATTTTGGATGCAGCTTCGCTGAATGTAGTACAAACCATACTACCCGACAATAAAAAACTTCAACTCACTATTTATACCAGCCCCGATGAGCAATATTGCGCAGCAGTAAATTTTTATAAAATAAGTGTCAATGAATTAAAACCAGGTGAAGGCGGTACTAAGAAAGTAGGTAAAAAAATATTTGATATAAAGCCACCATTTGGTGAAGTGAGTCGCTACCAGTTTAGCCCCGATGGTAAAAAGCTCATAACATTAGTAGGCCCCGATTTTGGGATTGTTTGTTTTGACATTGCTTCGCAAAATGTAAGCTGGTCTGTAAAGAGTGATGAAAGTTTTGATGATTTTGGTTTTACCTCAGATGGAAAATTTATCATAACACTACACGAAGATTTAATTGAACTCTACAATATAACTACTGGCGAAAAAGTAGGCAAAGCCATCAATATGAAAGACGGCTATGGTACCGATATGATTGTAAGTGGTGGTATGGCTTATGTATGGGATGAATGGCATAGTGAGTTTCGTATTACAAGATTTAATCCTCTTACTGCTGCAAAGGATATCACATTTACTGGCGATTATCAGGATGGTTACAAAGCTGCTACAGCTACAGCCACACCTGTATTTGGACAGTTTGGAAGTACGTCGCCCATGCGGATTTGGAACCTACAGGAAGGGCGTGTAATCAAGTCTTTTTACATGGGTATGAAATATAAAGGATTTGGTTTTAGCCCGGATGGTAATACTGTAGCTTTTGGAAAACCTTTGAAAGTAGTAGATACACACACGGGCAATGAGAAAATGACATTGCCATATGAAGAATTTTACGAACCAACAGGGGTAAGCATTTCTGCAAATGAAAATTATATCTGTACATGGGAAAATAGCGACTTCAATATCTTTCTCTATGATACAAGAATGAGATCTATTCTCTGGAAAAAAGATGATAATAAGCCAAATGGTACGGCATTTTCACCTGATGAGAATTTAATTGCCATCTCTTATGAAAATGGTATTGTGGTATTGTATGAATCGGAAACGGGTAAGATTGTTAGTTCCATTTCCATTCCCGGAGGGAATAATTATAAACCTGCCGGCATTGCCTTTAAAAATAACAATGAAATTATTATTGCCTGCGGCAATGAAATCAATACCTATACGATTAATGGTCAATTGCAAAAAAATAATTATAAGTTGACTGGTAGTTCAAACCCATATATCAATAATTTTCAGTTGAGTGCCAATGGCAGAATAGCACTCATAGAATCTGCCCGTACTGAAGCTCCTGCACAAGTGATTAATTTAGAAACAGGTGTCTTAATTCAGTACATAGGAAATAACGATAATGGGTTTTATTTTACGGGACTATTGCCGGATGGGGCTCATGTGGTAACTGTGGATGTGCACGACATCACATCAGTATGGGATGTGCAATCCGGACAAAAAATAATGGACTTGTATTCCTATAACGATGAATGGCTTGCTGTAACACCAGATGGCCGTTTCGATGGATCACAAGATGCTATCAATAAATTATATTTTACCAAAGGAACGGATATTATTCCCTTGCAAAATTTATATGAGCACTATTATACTCCCGATTTAATTGTACGATTACTCAATGGAGAAAAATTAGATCCTGTAGATGTTATTGATCAATTGAGCAGTGCGCCCACTGTCAAAATTATTTATGAACAGGCTGCTCGAAACCTCTTGGTATCCGATGATATCCAAAGTTACGATAATACAAGTGGTATAGCCACTATTATAGTACAGGCAAATAGCATAGGTAGCAAGATTGATGAAATAAGGTTATATCAAAATGGAAAAGCATTGAGTGTAAACAATAGAAATTTATCCGTTGTTGACGATGCAGGTAGCAACACATTTCAAACTGAAAAAAAATATACCATCAATCTATTACCCGGTGAAAATATTTTTAGGGCTATTGCCCTCAATGAGCAGCGTACAGAAAGTAATCCTGATTTAATGTCTGTCATTTATAAGCAGGCGGATGAAAGCAATCCAGGAAATAATACCATCTATGAATCAACGGTAGCACTGGTGGATAGAAATGCAACCGTGCACCTGCTCATAGTGGGCATCAATGAGTATGATAATAAAAAATTGCATTTGGATTATGCATTTGCAGACGCATCTTCTTTTAAAGACGAAATAGAAAAAGATGCAAAGCAATTAGTGCGTAAAGTGGATACCTATTTTATAACTGACAATGCAGCTGACAGATCTGCCATCTCAAAAGCATTTGATAACATTCGCAACAATGCAAAACCACAAGATGTATTTATTTTTTATTATGCCGGTCATGGGGTTATAGGCAAGGACAAATCATTTTATTTAGTACCCAGAGATATCAGTGATTTAAACAATGTACAAACTGAGTTAGAAACCAAAGGGATATCTGCTGCACAGTTGCAACAGTATGCCATTGATATAGCTGCGCAAAAGCAAGTATTCATTTTAGATGCTTGTCAAAGCGCCGGAGCTTTTGATAACTTGATACAAGCAGAAGCTGGACAGCAGCGTAGCATTGCATTATTAGCCAGAAGTACGGGTACACATTGGATGGCAGCAAGTGGCAGCAAACAATTTGCCAATGAATTTGATGCCTTGGGGCATGGTGCATTTACGTATATCTTATTGGAGGCTTTAAAAGGAGCCGCTGAGCAGCAAAATATGATCACCGTAAATGGCCTTAAAAACTATTTACAAAAAGCCATGCCTGAATTAATGAAAAAATATAGGGGTACTGCACAATATCCTGCCAGTTTTGGTTTTGGCAGCGATTTTCCGGTGAAGCAGTAGTGGATATTTACTTGTGTTAATTAGAATTCAAAGTGTATAAAATATTGCTATAAGCTTGCTTATTATTTTTATGGAAAAGTAAATACTAATTGAAGAGTTTATTTCATATTCTTAAATCAGTATTAAAAAACTCATTTTTTGTGTCAAAAAAAATCAGGCTACTCATTTAGCCTGATTTTCAATTTTCGTATTTAAAAAATACATTAAAAATTTAAAAATATTTTATTGAAATAAATACACATCATAGCATTATTCCCCCCAAATTTCATCCTTTCCGTCTAACCATAGTTTTACTGATTCAGTAGTTACACTTTTTGGCCGCTCCAAAGGGAATCCTAATGCTCTATCCCAGATCAAACTCGCCATTACGCCCAGTGCACGGCTTACAGCAAACAGTACAGTATAAAATTCATATTCCACAATTCCATAGTGTACCAATAGTGAACCACTGTGGGCATCTACATTTGGCCAAGGATTTTTTATTTTACCTAAACTCTGAAGTATTGGAGGTACCGTTGCATATATATTCCAAACAGTATTTACTAATTTATCATCAGGCATGTGCTTTTTACCAAACTCCATTTGTGCCTCAAAGCGTGGATCGGTTTTGCGAAGCACAGCATGACCATAACCCGGCACTACCTTTCCTTTACTAAGTGTTTGCTGCACATAGTTCGCAATTTGCTCACTACTTGGTTCATCTGTACCAATTTCAGCTTGCATTTCATAAATCCATTTGATTACTTCCTGATTTGCTAATCCATGCAATGGACCAGCAAGTCCATTCATTCCAGCAGAGTAAGCAAGATAAGGATCGCTAAGCGCACTGCCTACCAAGTGTGTAGTATGAGCTGACACATTACCTCCTTCATGATCAGCGTGTATAGTCATATATAAACGCATCAATTCCCTAACGCCATGCTCATCATAACCCATCATGTGGGCCAAGTTGCCAGCCCAGTCAAGCATTCCATTGGGCTGAATATGTTCTCCATTCTTATACTTTCTTCGATAGATGTAGGCGGCAATTCTGGGTAAGCGGCTTATTAAAATTATTGCATCATCAAAAGTGGGCTCCCAGTAGTCTTTTTTATTGATTCCTTCAGCATAGGCTTTTGCAAAATAACTCTCTGTTTGCAAAGCCATTATTGCCACAACAAACATCGTCATTGGATGAGTAGTAATTGGTAAGGCTTCAATTGCATCAAACACATGGTTGGGTACATGGCTGCGCCGTTGCAATACGTTTGTAACATGTTCTACTTCTTCCTTATTGGGCAATTCGCCCAAAAGCATTAAATAAAATAGCCCTTCGGGCAATGGCTCAGAGCCATTGTTGCTGGTTGGCAACTTTTCTTTCAATTCAGGAATGCTATACCCTCTGAAGCGAATGCCTTCTTGTCCATCTAATAAACTTGTTTCTGTAACTAAGCCAGTTATACCCCGCATGCCTTGATAAATTTGCGAAAGTGTTACTTCCCCAATTTTTTTATTGCCATGCTCTTTTAGAATTTCTTTAATTTCAACACTGCTTTGCTCTGCTTTAATCTTGAATCGGTCTTTTAAAATGCCCATTTGAATATAATTTTTTTATGCCTTTTGATTAGTTTATACGGCGTTCAAAAATATAAATTAAGACCATTACAACAATATCAATATCATAATGTTTTTTTTGAAATTTATTTATTTGGTTAAAATCTTTCTCTTGTGTTATAGCAGTTACGATCGAAAATCAAAAGAAATGTGTCAGAAAGAAAAAAAATTTATTTCAGGTAGCCAAATATTTATAGCTCAATCGGTCCACAAAAACGGGAATAATATTAAGGATAAGATTATGGTCATAATGTCTAATCCCATTAATAATACTATCATCGTCCAGTATCCTTCTTGTAGCACAGGAGCAAATGATGCATTGGCCAATTTGCTCAATACAATAAGTTGAGGTATTACAACCGGGAAACCCATGATGGCCATAAGCGCACCTTGCTGCTTTGTTTGAGATGCAATAGCTGCGAGAAAAGTGAAAATTAATGAAAGACCCACACCACCAAGCAGACTAATAAGTGTAAAGCTGAAAATATTGTAAATAGGATTTCCTAATAATAAACAAAACAAGGATAGTGATAGCACTACCATTATCATCATCAAAAAAGCGTTGTAAAGTTGTTTGGCAATTATATAATCTCTTGGGCCAGCAAGTATATAGTAGTATAACATCCTACTGCGCCCTTCCTGCGTAAAACTTTTGGCTACAGCATTTATACATACAAACAACTGCACCATCCAAAATAATGCATTCCATGTATTTTCTTCCGGTTTTCCTGCAGTAAGGTAAATAACAAAAGTTGTGCTTGCCACATAAAGTAGAATTCCATAAAAAGTATATTGCTGTCTTGTTTCCAAGAGGATATCTTTTTTTGTAAGTGCTACAATGTGTTTTAAAGCCATGAAGCAAAAATAGTTGATACCATACTAAAGAGGGTTAAGATTTGGAAGATTCAAAACAAAAACTATATTTGCAGCGGAACAAAAATGAAAGAAGGGGACGAAATCGTTCCCTTCTCTTTTTCTCAGATGCAAGCAGATACAATTATACAAACATTAGAAAAATTAGCAGATGAGGTACTGACCATCAGGCCGGATTTATTTCGTGTGCGTATTTGGATAAAGCCCACGAATAATATCCGAGTATATATTGATGGAGACAATGGTATAACCATTGACGACTGTATTAAAATCAATAAAGTTATGTACAAGCTCATTGAAGAAAAAGCATATTATCCTGATGGCGATTTTTCTTTGGAAGTATCATCCCCAGGCATTGATGAGCCATTGATATTCCATAGACAATATGTAAAAAATATTGGCAGAAAAGTAGCGGTTTCCCTTTTGGAAGAGGCCACAGTTGAAGGAATGCTTTTAAGTGTGCAGGAAGCAGCTATTGAAGTTGAAGTAAGACAAGGTAAAGGGAAAAAATTAGTAATAGAAAAAGTTGTAATTCCATTTTCAAATATAAAAAGCACAACCGTTCAGGTTATTTTTTAAAACACGGATAGCATCCGGCAAAAATTTATGCTATGGCAAGTATTAATTTGATTGAAGCATTTCAGGACTTCAAAGATGCAGAAAATATTGATCGCCCCACTATGATGAAAGTAGTGGAAGATGTGTTTAAAACCTTGCTACGCAAGAAATATGGTTCCGACGATAATTTTGACGTAATTGTTAATGCAGAAAAAGGTGATCTTGAAATTATAAGAAGAAGAGTAATTGTGGAAGATGGGGAAGTAATGGACCCACTTTCTGAAATAGGTTATACCGAAGCAACTAAGATTGAGCCAGACTTTGAGATAGATGAAGAACTATATGAAGAAGTAGATATGCTTGACTTTGGCCGCAGAGCCATATTAGCTGCCAAGCAAACATTAGCGAGTAGAATAGGCGATCTCAAAAAAAATGTGCTCCTCAAAAAATATTCAGACCGCATTGGAGAAATCATATCTGCAGAAGTATATCAAGTTTGGAAAAAAGAAGTTCTCTTGCTCGATGAAGATGGCAATGAACTCATACTTCCAAAAACAGAACAAATACCTCAAGATTTTTTCAAAAAGGGAGAAAACATTCGTGCAGTTGTAGAGCGTGTTGATATAAAAAATGGTTCTCCTGTTATCATCCTCAGCCGCACCAGTCAAAAGTTTCTTGCAAAACTTTTAGAAATAGAAGTACCAGAAATTTTTGATGGCCTTATCACTATCAAAAAAATTGTTAGAGAACCCGGCGAAAGAGCAAAAGTAGCAGTAGAAAGTTATGACGACAGAATCGATCCTGTGGGTGCTTGTGTGGGCATGAAGGGCAGCAGAATACATGGTATAGTAAGAGAATTAAAAAATGAAAACATTGATATCATAAATTACACCACCAATATACAATTACTCATTCAGCGTTCACTTACGCCAGCACGCATCAGTTATATGGATATAGATAGTGAACAAAAACATGTAGATGCCTATCTACGTGCAGATCAGGTTTCATTGGCCATAGGCCGAAAAGGAGTAAACATCAAATTAGCCTGTTCACTGACTGGTTATGATATTGATGTATTTAGAGAAGATGCAGATCAAGATGAAGAATTTGATATTGATTTGGATGAATTTTCAGATGAAATTGAGGCTTGGGTTATTGATGAATTAAAGCGGATTGGCTGTGATACAGCCCGCAGTGTGTTAGATACTCCGGCAGAAGAGCTAAGCCGTAGAGCAGACTTAGAGCTTGAAACCGTAAATGAGGTTCGTCGTATTCTAAAGGCTGAATTTGAAAAAGAATAGTTTATACATTTTGTAAGATTCGCTGCAATGGCGGGTTACATTTTGCATAAGCAGAAATATATTTGAGGGAGAAGTTAGTTTTATATTCAATGTAAACCACACTTCACTCAAGATTTATAACTTACTTTTGACCGTTTTCATAGCGGTTTGAAAGCAGATTTACAATATGTCAGAAATAAAATTGCCTCGGCTATTAGCAGCCGCAAAAGAGTTTAACATTGGGCAGGATACGCTCATGGACTTTTTAGTGGGTAAAGGTTTTAGTAAAGAGGATTTAAAGCCAACAGCTAAGCTGACGGAAGCTATGTATTATTCGCTACAGAATGAGTTTCAAAGTGATAAAGCGAATAAAAGCAAGGCCGATCAATTAGAAATGCCTAAAACGCATGCTGAAAAAAAGCAAAAACAAGAGGAAGAGGCCCAAGCCCGAAAACCCAAAGAAGAACCTCAACCAGTTATTAAAGAGGAACCTGTTGTTGTAGAACAGGAGCAAGTTTCAGCCCCTCCACCACCACCCGAACCTGAACTACCAGCACCAGAACTCCCTCAACCGCCAATAATAGTAGAAAAGCCTATTGAAATAGAAGCAGAAACACAACCTTCTTCAGTGACTGAAACATTGAAGATAAGTGCCCCGGAAATAGAAGGACCAAAGATTTTAAAGAAAATAGATTTAAGTGAAATAGATCCTTCAACAAGGCCAAAAAAAGCGGCGAAAAAGAAAGAAGAAAAAACAGTTGAAGCAAAACCTATTGAAGAAATAAAAGCCTTGGAGCAAACAATTGAAGTAAAATTGGATACACCCCCAGTACCAGTTGATGCTCCTCCTGTAATTGAAAATATTAGAGCAGAAAGACTAGAAGGCCCACGTATTTTAGGCAAAATTGAATTGCCAGTTGATAACGACACTAGGCCAAAAAATAATAGCCAAGAAGAAAAGCGTAAACGTAAACGCATTCCTGTTGACAAAAAAGGCAATGATACACCACCACCTCAGCAAGGTGCAGGACCGGGTGGTAATGTGCAGCGTTTTCATGGAAATAATCAACAGGGAGGAAGCAGACAAGGAGGCGGCTATCAAAACCAAGGAGGTAGGTCTGGTGGTGGATACCAAAATCAGGGCAATAGACCAGGTGGTGGACCACAACAAGGTGGAAATAGAGGTCGTACGAATAACAGAAATGATAATCGAAATAACCGCAATCAGCCACAACAGCCCGCTGATAGAGAAATTAATCAAAAACAGATTCAAGATAAAATTCGGGAAACGCAAGCAAAATTAGCTGGTGCCACTGGAAGAGGAAAGGGGCTCAAAGCAAAATACCGGAGAGATAAGCGTCAGGAAATGGCAGACTCTGAGCAGACTGGCGAAAATAATAAACTACAGGTTACTGAGTTTGTAACCGTAAGTGAATTGGCAGGCCTTATGGAAGTAAGCTTTGCTGAAATCATTGGCAAGTGTATGAGTTTGGGTATTATGGCTTCCATAAATCAGCGGTTAGATGCGGAGGTGATTGAACTGGTATGCGGCGAATTTGGTTATGAGGTTGAATTTATTGGTGTAGAAGAATCAGATGAAGATGGCGATGTTGATGATATTGAAAATGAGGAAGACTTAGCTTCCCGCCCGCCAATAGTTACCATTATGGGTCATGTGGATCATGGTAAAACATCCCTATTAGATTATATAAGAAATGCAAACGTAGTATCTGGGGAAGCAGGAGGTATTACCCAGCATATTGGTGCTTATGAAGTAACCACAAAAGATGGTAGAAGCATTACTTTTTTAGACACTCCAGGCCACGAAGCTTTTACTGCTATGCGTGCCAGAGGTGCTAAGGTTACGGATATTGCGGTGATTGTTGTAGCTGCTGATGATGCAGTTATGCCGCAAACCAGAGAAGCCATCAGTCATGCTCAAGCTGCGGGAGTACCCATGGTATTTGCCATAAATAAAATTGATAAAGATGGAGCCAACCCTACCAAAATATATGAGCAACTTTCTCAAATGAATATTCTGGTAGAAGCATGGGGTGGTAAGTTTCAAAATCAAGAAATAGCTGCCAAGTCTGGACTAAATGTGGATCTGCTAATGGAAAAAATATTATTGGAAGCAGATATTTTAGACTTAAAAGCAAATCCAGATAAGAATGCGGTTGGAACAATCATAGAAGCATCCTTAGATAAAGGTCGTGGATATGTGGCTACTGTGCTGGTGCAAAGTGGTACACTTTCTCAAGGAGATATTATGGTTTCTGGGCAGCATTTTGGTCGTATAAAAGCAATGGTGGATGAGCGCAATCAGAGAATTGATGATGCGCCACCGAGTACACCGGTCCAGATTTTAGGTTTGAATGGTGCACCTCAAGCTGGAGAAAAATTCAAAGTATATAATGAAGAAAGCGAAGCCAAAGAAATAGCCAATCGCAGAGCTCAATTATTGCGTGAGCAAGGATTGAGAGCTAGAAAACATATTACTTTAGACGAAATAGGAAGGAGACTTGCCCTGGGCAACTTTAAGGAACTTAAACTTATTATTAAGGGAGATGTAGATGGCTCTGTAGAAGCACTTAGTGATTCACTGCAAAAGCTTTCAACAGATGAAATTGCAATTGCTATTGTACATAAAGCGGTAGGTCAGATTTCTGAAAGTGACGTATTGCTTGCTACTGCATCTGATGCCATAATTGTAGGCTTTAATGTAAGGCCGTCGAATCAGGCTAATAAACTTGCCATGAATGAGGGTGTACAAATAAAATCTTACTCTATCATATATAATGCTATTGAAGAAATTAAGAGTGCCATGGAAGGACTACTTGAGCCTAAAGTAGAAGAGAAGGAAGTAGCCACTGTAGAAATAAGAGAAGTATTCAAATTTGATAAAGCAACGGTAGCCGGATGTTATGTTACTGATGGTAAAGTAAAACGTGATAGTAAAATCCGATTATTCCGTGATGGTATTCTTATTTATCCACGCACCGAAGGTGCTTATGCTGAGCTGGGTAGTTTGAAGCGGTTTAAAGATGATGCAAAAGAAGTTGCTACTGGCTATGAATGCGGCCTTACTATGAAGAATTTTTCTGATATTCAAGTGGGTGACACTCTTGTAGCTTATGAACAAGAAGAGGTGAAAAGAACTTTATAATTTTCCTTTGGGATAATAAATTTGAACACAGAAAAAAGTAATATTTTTTCTTAATGAATGGTTAACAATCCCTTTGGGCCAGAGTTGAAAAACTTTAAGGAAGAGCAAATTGTCTAGTGGCAGCTTTCTAAATATTTTTTGGAGAAAATGATTAATCACTAAGGCCCGCCGCAGGCGGGCCTTAGTGGCTTTTGTATATAAATTTTTATCATCAATATCACTCCTTCACCATCTTCAACCTCACCACTTCTCCTGTATCATCTTTGAGTTCTATAAAATAAATACCGGGATGAAGTGTGGCAATATCAATTAGCTTTTGGGTAACTGATGTTGCTGCTACTTGCAGCAATGTTTGTGCTGCTTTATTGCGGATGATGATGTGCTAGTTTTTTTGTTGTCTAATTATTAGGAGGCGGGGGGAAGAGCAATCTCCGCTTTAATCATTGCCCGTAGGGCGAAAAAATATTCTTAAAGTTTATGACCTTTTGGTTCTAAAATATTATTAATCTTTTGGATTTGTTTTTATTTGGAACTGAGGTAAATTAACAAGATACAAAAATGATGAAGCACCTGTTTGAAGTGTTTTTTTTTGTCAAATGCTGATGTGGCTATTTGATGATGTCTTTAATAATTGATAGATGATGATGGGTGTGAATCTGCATGAATCGTAGTGCTTCTTTTTTATTGAGAATGCCAAATATTGGATGATTCATCCATCCATTTTCATGGGCAGTTGCGATTTGTTGTAGTGCAGATTTAGCAGCTGCTACTCTTTCTTGAATGATTTGTATTGTAACCGTTTCTTTAGGCACAACTGTGTCTGGAGCTTTGCCTCTGCCTCTGGGTATGCGACCCGTTAACATAACCACCATTTTTAAAAACCTGAAAGGGGGCTTTTTAAAATGTGCGGGGTCACTTTGTGATACGGTTATACACATGCGCTCTATTGCTAAATAACTATGTGCTATGTGCCAGCCTACCGATGCTGTGGAAATAGTTGTATTTGATTGTTCAAAATTTGGGATTTGGTTTTCTAACTCTTGCATTAATGCTTCCAATGTTTTCATTCGATTTGTATCTTTATGTTATACTATTTTTTCTTTTTTTAAAAATTGCAAATGTGCAGCCACCATCTTTATTTGACCATACTCCATGTTTGCGGGTAATTCAGCTTTTGTAGCTGCAATGTCGAACCCAGCCTCTGTAATATGTGCGGATAAAGTGTTTGCAATAAATTCATATTTTTCTTTTTCAATTAAACGAAAGATATCTACTTTTCCATTGGCTACAAATGTACTTAGATGGCCTTCAATAGTACCGATGGCAAGATTTCTTTCTGATGCAATTTCTGCAATAGTTTTTCCTGCTTCAAATAGATCGAAGCTCTGCTGTTTTGTATTGACCTTTGGTACTGTGTGCTCTTGATGATTGGCCTGCAGTGTTTTGGATTTTGTATTTTTTTTTTCGTTTATCCTACTTTGCAATTTATGCTGTGCACAATAGGGTTTGATAACTGATAAAAAATCATTTCCATAATTTTCTAATGTATAATTTCCCATGCCATGAATCCGAGACAATTCCAGCATATTTTGTGGGAGATAGGTTTCCATTTCGAAAAGGGTTTGATTGCTACAAATGCGGTACTGTGGTAATGATTGTGTAGCGGCTAATTCAATGCGTTTGGCTTTTAATAATTCTGTGAGACTTTCTGTAGGTTTGATATTATTTGAAGTAGTTGTGCTTGTTTGATTTGATTTTGACGGAGCCGGAATAAATTTTTCCTTACACTTTCTCATCCATTTTATTTCTCCGTAAATCGCCACCAATGCTGTTTTTGATTTTTTTTCTGAAAGAATGATTGTTGCAATAGCATCCATTGGTGTTAGCACTTTTTCCTGCACTGATTTTCCAAACCACTCATCTGCTTTTTGGCATCTTATTTTTAATTCGAGTAACACATCTTCATCAATGCCATTATTCAAAATTTGTTGTATTTGCTCTCTAAATTTTTCTGCTGTAGTTTCTATTGCTTTTAAGGAGTCTGCAATTTGCAAAATACGCTCCACTACATCCGCTTTGTTTTTGAGTTGTCTTTGCTGCATATACTCCTGAAGCTGCATCATTTTTCTTATGGCCTGCTCAAAATCATATTTATGCTGCGTGGTATGTACAAAATAATCCTCTTTTTTTTCCTTGAGCAATTTGGATAAATGGTCTGTAGACTGATGCTGCATATAGGCCACTATTACCGGGTTTGTAGAGATGGCGGCTGGTGTAATTCTACTCAACAGTACGATGCCTTCTAATGATACACACCTGCTGAGTGCTACATATACTTGGCCTGCGGCAAATGCACGTGCTGCATCTACGATTACTTTTTCAAATGTAAGCCCCTGACTTTTATGTATGGTAATGGCCCAAGCGAGTCTTACGGGATATTGTGTAAAACTGCCCAGTTCCTCTTCATCAATACTGTCCTCATTTTCGTTATAAAAATATTTATTATTACTCCATACCTCTTTTTCTAAAATGATGGGATATAGGTCTTCATCCGGTAGTACTTTAATGAGTGTGGTATCCAACTCTTCATCAAAAAATATTTCTTGAACGGTTGCCATTTTTCCATTGTACCAGCGTTTAGCTTGTGCATCATTTTTAATGAACATTATTCTTGCACCCACTTTGATGGTAAGCTTTGGATCAAGGGGATACATTTTTTCAGGAAAATCTCCTTTTATAATGGCATCAAAACTGTGGGACTCACCTTTCTTTTTTTGCAACTCTGCTTGGTTGATATTGTCTGCAATGGCATTGTGTGTAGTCAGTGTGACATACTCCGAATGATTTGCCGGCAAAGCATCGCAGACTTTATCATTGAGCAAATCATAATCTGCGAGACTTAACTCATTATTTCGTATTCGATTGAGTAAACCTATAAATGCCTCATTGGTTTGGCGGTAAATTTTTTCTAAACTAAGACATACAGGTGTATTATTTTTCAATGCCAATGCATCAAAGAAAAATGCACTGCTGTAGTACTCTTTTAAAAATTCCCATTCCTCATTTTTTACGACAGGTGGCAGCTGATACAGGTCGCCAATAAAAAGGACTTGCACTCCTCCAAAAGGCTCCATGGGTCTTTTTCTGAAACTACGCAATATTAGATCTACAGCATCCAGCATATCTGCACGCAGCATACTTACTTCATCAATGATGAGTAATTCCAATCTATTAAACAATGCTCTTTTGTCATTGCTAAAACGGAAATTTCTAAAGAGTGAGTGCTTGTCTGTAACGGTAGTATTGGTATCTGAAAAACCCCTCAATGTGTCGGGAATAAATGCTCCAAAAGGGAGTTGAAAAACAGAATGTAGAGTAGCTCCACTACAGTTGATGGCGGCCACAGCAGTAGGTGCACATACAACAAATTCTTTTGTACATAGAGAGGTGATGTGTTTAAGAAAAGTTGTTTTTCCTGTGCCGGCTTTACCGGTCAAAAAAACGGACTGATGGGTGTGCAGCACAAAGTCTGCGGCCATTTCAAATCCTTCATTGATAATAATTTCAGGAGGCATTTACTGATTTCATTTGTTTTGCAGTGGCAAATTATACAAAAATGCCCATTATTTTGCTTCAACTTTTATACAAATAATTTTACGAATCCATTACATGCAAATCATTCCACTCAATGAAGGTGTTTATACAATAGATAAAACAAAAATTTTTGTTCCATTTAATCTTGAAACCGATCAACTTCAACAGCGGCCTGTAGGTAGCATAATGGTAGAGGTACAACCCTTTATTGTGATTACAAAAAATGATGTATTGCTTCTTGATACAGGTCTTGGGTTTGCAGAAAAAGGTGAATTAATCATACATAGCAATATGCGCAAGCATGGCATAGAGCCATCACATATTACTAAAGTATTACTCACGCATTTGCATAAAGATCATGCTGGTGGTATTAGTAAAAGAAATAATCTTGGACACTACCAATCTGCATTTCCAAATGCCATTTACTATGTACAGCAGCAGGAACTTGATTTTGCATTTGACAAAGGTTTTCCTTCTTATATGCCGGATGAATTGGATGTATTGCAAGGCAACTCTCAGGTAGTGCTTTTAAATGGGCATGGTAGTATTGATAACTATATTTATTACGAAATAACCGGAGCCCATAGCATGTATCATCAAACCTATAAGATCATTGAAGATGGTCAAATAATTTTTTTTGGTGGGGATGATGCACCACAACTGCAGCAAATGAAAAGTCGCTTTGTAGCTAAGTATGATTTTGATGGACGAAAAGCTATGGAGCTAAGACAGCAATGGTGGGAACAAGGTAAAAATAATCAGTGGACATTTTTATTTTATCATGACATCAAACAGCCTGTTTTTACATTTGAATAACCTACTTCATATTTTGCGCAGCAATGCTTGTGCTACTCATATTTCTTCCGCCAGTGGTCTAAATTTTTTCCAATAATCTGCTCCAATTTTGCTACATCATCTTTAAAAATTTGCCAGGCGAATTTTTTATCTTCATCACTGATTTCAGGTTTTTTTACTTCTGTGCGTAGTATTGGTTTGAGTAAGTTTGCTAACGGAGCAGGTAAAAATTTTTTTACATTTTTTACTTTATCTTTTCCAAACAAATTGAACAAAAATTTCAGCCTTACTTTTTTATGTTTATTGACTTCTTCTGTTCTGATGTCATTAAACTTTTCATCAACACTTAGAAAAGCAAATATCTTTTGTAAAGATGGAATCAAATTATTTCGCAAATCTTCCATAAATAGGTAATGAATTTGCTCAGGCTTAAACCTTTTTAAATAATATTCCATTTGCTCTGCATACATACTACCTTCCACATAGGTGCGACAAAGTATTTGATTTTTATCGCCCAATGCATTTTGATCTTCCATCCAGAAATTGATTCCTTCATCACCAAGCAATGTATGTTTTTTTCGCTGCTCCATATTCAATCGCAAAGCCTCTTGAAAACTATTTTTTTCATTCCCTTTTGCGCAGCGCATCAGCCAGCCACTAAAGGCACGATCTACAGGATCTCTAAAACAAATAATGAGTTTTATATCCGGAAAATGTTTTTGAATACGCTCAGCCACAAATGGCAAAAAACTATAAGTGGGTGTGCCATCACCAATGGCTTTCTGATTTTTTGCATGAGCAAAATATGTTGAATAACCTACTAAATCTTGCTTGTATTGATTGTCCATATAGCGAGTTTCTTTTGGTTCGCTCATACAGATATCCGGATGCTGAGAAAGATAATAGTGTAGGGAGGTGGAGGCCGTTTTTGGTGGGCCGATAATCATGAAATTTGGCAATATGTTATCAGCCATAATTGTATTGATGATTAATTGTGATATAATTTATCATACTGAGCTGTGCAGCTTTCCATACTGAATTTTTGCTGGTACAGTAGTTTATTATTTTGTTGTAATGCTGATGCATCTTCTACAGATAAGCTGAGGTATTGCTTTACAGCTTTTGTAAAGGATTGTACACTCACTTCATCAGATAAGAATCCAATATCTTTGGTAACAATATTTTTTAAGCCACCCACAGGAGTACAAATTGGAATGATACCTGCACTCATGGCTTCTAAAGAACTGATTGGCAATCCTTCAAAAATAGAAGTAAGTACAAACGCATCGCTTTGCAAATAATAATCACCTACCTCTTGTGTTTTGCCCATGAAGTGTACATTGTCAGGTTTTTTTGCTATGAGTTCATCATACAGCGCTTTGTCATCTGGCAAGTGATGACCAAGTACGAGGGCAATGATATTTTCATCCTGCAATTGCCGCATACTTTCTAATAAAAGGAGTTGATTTTTTTGTTTGCAAATACGGGCCACATTCAGTAAAACTTTTGTTTCACTATTTTTTTTCAGGGCATTTATTTTTTCTTTTACTGCTTCAAACTCATTAGAAATTTTTACCGGATAACTGCCATTTAGAATTAAAATTTTTGCACTGCCATCATAAGCTTTTTGCGCACTTAGCAAAACTTCATCAGATATACTTACGGGTGTAATTATATTTCGCTTAAAGAAGAAATTGTATGCTAATCTGCCATGTAAGGGGCTCTCTTTCTGAGCCAGATTATGCAGGGTATGGATTTTTTTAAACGGGAACTCTGTAACATTTAAAAATGCGTCAAAGCAATAATATCCAGCATGCAAATGTGTATGTACAACATCTGGTTTTTCTTCCCTAATCATTTTTTTGATAGCCCCAAACATGCTAAAATCAAAACCCTTATGCTTACCCATGCTTCTAAACTTGATGCGTGGGTTTAAATGTGATATTGGCAAATGGGCCTCTGTATGATGGTACATAGATACTAAAGTAACATCATAGTCTGGATTTTTAATGAGTTCGTTGCATAGCTGTATGGCAAACACCTGTGCGCCACCCCAGCCTAATGCCGGCACCATTTGTACTATTTTAAATTTACTCATTACTTGTTTATCAAAGGTTTAATCCTGGCGTTTTACAGGATGCCATTTTTGAAAAAAATTAGTATGCAATAATTCGTCCAAAAGCTTTCCATCTTCATCTGTAAATTCACTTAGTCCAA
>CALAGJ010000098.1 GCA_937892395.1 uncultured Parafilimonas sp. | reverse complement strand
GGGCTAATCATGCTATAAAAATTTGGTGGGCTCATTTTGGCTTTTATGCATTTTACTTATGTTACCCGGCGTTGCTGAACAACGTATAGCCAAAAGCCCCCAATTCGTTTAATTTTATATGTCTTTATGGATGGTGGCAGGCTGTTTTGCGGGGGCTTTTGGCTATATGTCTAAATGTTATGTACAGTGCTTCTTGTTTGTCGTGTTGTTGTCTGTCCATATTTACTGCTGTCTTGGTGCGTTGGCTTGATGGCTCTTTTGGATTTTTTAGCGTTGGCCAGTGAGTTGGAAAAAATACAAATGTGCCACCAAAAGCGTTGGCTAATATGCTCCTAAAAACTTGTGTCCGTTGAAGTGAACTAAATGGTCAGGGTTGTCGGCAATCCAAACTTCTGTTTCCCAAGCAACGTCTAATATCCATTTTCTAAAGTCGGGTCGAGTAAGGAAACCAGTCACAAATATTAGTTCTGCTTTACAGTCTTTGAGCATTTTCTTTAACTCCAAAACTCTTGTTTCACTTATTGGTCCAGAACTGTGAACCGCTTCAATTAGGTAAAGCCAATTGTGTTTTTTGCTATATGCAATAATGTCGGGAAGCTCATCGTGTGAAAGCTCAAAGAAATTTAACTTTTTGAGTTCCTCTAATTCAATATGCAAAGTTTTGTTTGAAGTGTCGCCAATATAAAGAACTGTGCAATCACTGCCGAAACGAGGAAGAAATTCTTCAATAAGTGCTTTTTGTAAAACGTTATGTTCACCAATTGAAAGTTCAATCGGTTTGCCGTTTGGAAGTTTTACAGGAATTTTTTCAAGGTCTCTTTTTCTTGAAAGTATGTCGGCAAGTGATGGTTTGTTCTTGTTGAATGACTTTAAATTCTTAGTCCAGTTAGCCGTTTTGTATGTTACGATAAGTTGTTTAAAATCTGGGTGCAATGCATAACCTCTTGTTGGGTCATTTGTTGCAGAGCCTTTGTTTACGCCACTATTTACTACTATGTCTGCAAGCACAAGAGGTTTTAAATCTTTTCTTCTTATGTCGTCATAAGAACCTGATGAGATTTTTTCTTCAAAATTTTTATTTACAAGATTGATAATGTCACGAGATTTAAGATTTGCATTTTCTTTCGCTTTACTCCAATCTTTTGTTACACCTGCAACAGCAAGAAAACAAACTGCCATTCTTTCCAAACCTCTTTCGGTTTTGGTCATTGGAATGCCGACACTGTCTAAAATATCGAGAGCCTCATTTATGATTTTTTGAACAGCCTTTGATTTAGTAGTTTTGGGAATATAATTATTCATATTAAAAAAGTGTCAGAACTTGATTTGGCTGTAAATTGTTTTCTATAATTTCTTCTGCTGAATAAAGTTCATCCATTTGAAAGCAATCCTTTAAAGCTAATGCCATTTGATATGCTAAAAGAGGTGGAACAGCATTGCCAATTTGATTAAATCTTTGTGTTTCATTCCCAATAAATTCATACCAGTCTGGAAAGCTTTGAAGTCTTGCTGCTTCATTATGCAAAAGTCTTCTTCTTCTTCCGTCCTTTAATTTTACACGCTGCATATCACCTGTTGCTCCAGCAAGGTTTCTACAAGTTAATGTTCTTGCAGGTCTGTCAGCATACAAGTCTCTCGGATTTATGCACGATGAAGCCTTTTCATATTTGGCAACATAAGTGTCCATAGAAGCTGTAAAAAACTTGCTTTCGGGTGGCGTAGAAAACATCAGGTCGCCAATAGCTTCACCTACTGTTACTTTATGATGATTGGGTTTTGGGAAATTAAATTTTGCTCGGTGTCCGAAAACAAAAAGTCGTTCTCTGTTTTGGGGAACTCCAAAATTTACTGCGTTGAGTAATTTGAAGTCAATGATATAACCGAGTTTGCGAAGTTCGGTCAATACTAAATCGAAATACCATTTGTTCGTGTATAAAAGTCCCCGAACATTCTCGAACATAAAAACCTTAGGTTGCAACTTCTTAACTGCATCAATAAAAACAGGAAATCCGTCTCTTGCATCTTCCATTCCTTTTTGGTGTCCACCTACACTAAAAGGTTGGCAAGGTGGTCCTCCAATTACAATGTCTGCCTGCGGATATTCAAAGTCAAGGTCAAGTTTTATAGGAAAACAGTCGCCAACAAGATTTGTATTATAAGTGTCAGAAGCGGCTTTGTCCATTTCGTAGCCAATTGTCTTATAACCCGCAGCCTCAAAGCCCAAAGACAAACCACCACAACCCGCAAACAAGTCAAGGACAACCTCTTTTTCGGTTATTCTTGGTTTAAGTGTTTCGTTTATGTAGTCTATATAATTTGTCATTGATTTTCTATGTGTCAAAGATAATAAAAACAGTCCTGTTTTAGCTCTGAATTTTCAACAAATGCTGAAAGTCTTGGTGTGGTTCGACAAAATTAAATGTGCTGCAAAAGCGTTGACTTGTGTGGTGGCTTGCAGCTCTTTTAATTTTACGAAGCGTTGGCATTTTGTCCACTATTTTTCTGTCAGTTTATGTTAGCTCTTTCGGGCGTCCCACGCTTGTACATAACGACATTCTGTCTAATAACCAACTTTATAAGTGCAAGAATAAGAAGAAATGTGCCATTTTAAAGGCCAATAGATGGTAGCTAAAATGAATGGGCTAATCATGCTATAAAAATTTGGTGGGCTCATTTTGGCTTTTATGCATTTTAATTATGTTACCCGGCGTTGCTGAACAACGTATAGCCAAAAGTGTTTCTAGGTTTTCGGAATGTTGTTTCAATTCTTAAACATAAAACTTTTCAATGTTTTCCATTGGCCACCATTTGTTTGTTCAATGAGGCTTATTTTTTTAAACTCTAATCTTGTCGGCAAATTAATTTCTTCAACTTTATTAAAAATTATGTCTGTGCAAGTTGAGTTTCTGGGGTGCATTAAAGTTATATGTGGCTTTTGAATTCTTGGATTATCGTAAAGTCCATTTAAAATTTGCCTGCGCAAATAATCAAATTCTTCGTGATCAATCGTTGCTGGAAGAAAAAGTCCTTTACCGTTGTCGAACCTTGCAACTTTATCAAACTCAATAAAAATATTTTGTTGTGTGTGTAACAACAAATTCAAGTTTGAAATAATTTTTTCAAGATTTTCAATTTCATCTTCCCTGCATAAAGTAACGTGAGCTTGAATTATTTCAAATTGTTTTGGATTGAATTCTTGTCTTATTTGCTCAATGCTTACAGTCTCATTTGGCTCTGGAAATAATGTTAGTTGTCGGCGAATGCTTGAAATCAATTTCTGTCAGGCTTTGAATTGTTAGTGTATGCCATTTTACGCTCATCAATAATGCAAAGATTGCCGTTAATAACCAAAATTTCAAAAAAAAATAAGAATTCAAATTCGAAGATTTGGTCTCATACACTTTGTGTTGTCATTAGGACAATCCACTTTTCTACCACCCAAATTTTCCCACCATCATATTCCTGCGTAATCATTGCCCAAAGGGCAAATAAATTTCTCTAAAATTAAACCAGAAATAATCATGTTGAATTGGTGGAAATGAATTAGCAGCATTGTTGACTAAGCCGGTGTGAGTCCATGTGCCTGGGCCACTTGTATCATGTAGGCATGTGCAGCGTAATAGTTGTTTTCTATTCTGCCGTCTAATATGGCTTCTCTTACTTCATCTTTTATTATGCCTACTATTTTGGATGGACCTACACCAAATACTTGCATAATAATTTGTCCGGTAATGGGTGGCTGCCAGTTTCTTAATTGATCTTTTTCTTCTACCTCATACATCCGCTTTTTTACTAACTCAAAATTGGCAAGGTACCTTCTTACTTTTTGTCTGTTTTTGCTGGTTATATCTGCATTGCACAGCAGCATAAGTTGGTCAATATGCTCGCCTGCATCAAAGAGTAAACGGCGTATGGCACTATCTGTAATATTTTCTTTGGTGAGGCTGATGGGTCTTAAATGGAGCAATACCATTTTTTGTACAAAGCGCATGTGCTCATTCAAGGGTAGCTTGAGTTTTGTAAATATTTTTGGTACCATACGAGCACCTACTACTTCATGGGCATGAAAGGTGAAACCGATACCTTCTTCGAATCGCTTGGTGGCGGGCTTTGCAATGTCGTGCAGTAGAGCGGCCCAGCGCAACCATAAATCATTTGTTGTTGTAGAAATATTATCTAATACTTGCAAGGTGTGATAAAAGTTATCTTTATGGCCCATGCCATCTATATATTCTGCACCGTGCAGTAAACACATTTCAGGAAAAATAATATCCAACAATCCGCTTCTGAATAATAAATCCCAACCAAGTGATGGTTGTGGTGTGAGCATGATTTTATTGAGTTCGTCTGTTATTCTTTCCTGACTGATAATGCGTATACGCTCCTTATTGTCTTTGATGGCTTGCCATGTGGCGGGTGCTATATTAAATCTTAGTTGTGTAGCAAAGCGTATGGCACGCATCATACGCAGCGGATCATCGCTAAATGTTTGATTGGCATCTGTAGGCGTTATGATGCATTTATCTTCCAGATCTTTCAATCCATTAAATGGGTCAATCAATCTGCCATAATCATTTTCATTTAAACTGATGGCTAATGCATTGATGGTGAAATCTCGACGCAGTTGATCTTCTTCCAAACTGCCAGGCTCAACCGAGGGTTTTCTACTATTGATAGTATAACTCTCTCTGCGTGCTCCTACAAATTCTACTTCAAAAAAGCTGTCATTATCCGCATCATCCTTCCAAGGTATTTTGACCTGTGCTGTACCAAAATTTTTAAATACTGCTACAGCAGGTTCAGGCTTAAATCTGGATGCAAATGCATTGGCCAGTTCTATACCATTTCCAATACAAACTATATCAGCATCTTTTGAAGGTCTTTGTATAATCTTATCTCTTACAAAGCCACCCACTACATAAGCCGGCATTTGTAATGAGGCAGCTGTTCTAGCTATTTTTTTTAAAATAAATAACTCTTTTGGTGAGCAATCAATTTGCATGGGGCAAAGGTATTGGGCTATTGGCTTAAACCAAAAGCAATGCTATAGTTTTGGTATTCTGATAAAGGCGTGGTATTTGAAGCTCATTTTTAAACCCAGATTTGGCTATGATCTTATTTTAAATACTTGCCAAACCAATCTAAATAACGCTGAAACCTATCTGCTTTATAAGATGGAATAGTAAGCCCATGATGCTGCCCTGGATAAATGACTAACTCAGTTGGTACACCTTGCGTTCTTAATGCCTGATACATTTGTTCTGCACCCGCTACTGGCACATTAAAATCTTTTTCTGCTGCCATAAAGAGTGTAGGTGTTTTTATTTGATCTGCTTTGAAAAATGGATAAGAAAGAGAAAGCCATTTGTCTGTATTCTTCCAAGGATAGCCTAACTCATCTTCATATTGTATTACATATTGATCCGTGCCATACATAGTGAGTTGTAAGCTACTGCCTGCACCACTCGCAGCTGCTTTAAAGCGTTGGTCTGTGGCAATGGTATAGTTAGTCAAAATGCCTCCATAGCTCCAGCCACCTATACCCATCCGATTTTCATCTGCCATACCAGTTTTTATCAATTCATTGGCTGCGCCAAGAATGTCTAATACTTCTTTATGACCCCAGTCTGCATCTATGGCTGTTATATAATCTGTGCCACGTCCGCTGCTGCCTCTGTAATTGACGGCACATACTAAATAACCGGCTGATGCAAGAATATTTCGCTGCAAATCAAAACCATAATCATCCTGCCCCACAGGTCCTCCATGTATGTGCATAATGAGTGGCATTTTTTTTGTGTTTACCAAATCTTCTCTACAATAAAGTATGGAAGAAACAGTATTGCCATCTGCACTTTTAGAAGTAAATGGAATAACTTTTACTGCCCTACGCTGCTTCATAAATTCATCTTGATGGGAAGTAAGTTTTTTCAAAATGCCTGTAGCATCAAGTCTATATAATTCGCCGGGGTTATCGGGAGTTTGCTGTATGGTTATCCATTCACTATATGTTTTATTATACACCAATTCATAAAATGCCCTCTGTCCGGCAGCTATAGTTGTTGGCGTTGGATTAACTGTAGGTATTGAAATGATTTGCTGCTCTCTATCATTTTCCCTTAAAAATAAAAACGCTTGATTATTTGGCTGCCAGCCAAACTGTGCCACGGGCAAATCATCATACACAACATTAATCTTGCCGGGTGTGGAAAAATCTTTGTAGCAAATCATATCATGACCATACATGGTAAACTTACGTGTGCTGGTGCTCTGCAGCCACGCCAATCTTTTACCATCCTGGCTCCATTGTGGACTGTGCTCTGTTCCTGTGGAATTTGATACTAAAATCGGAACTGCATCGGGCTTCAAATCCATGATATAAATATCAGTGTTTTCGCTTCTATCTTCATCACCATTTCGATTGCTAACGAATGCAATTTGTTTTCCATTTGGGCTAATAGCTACATCAGATTCATTATAATGTCCGGAAGTAATGGTGTCTAACTTATCCGTATCAATGGTATAGAGGTACAGATGCGTACGTAAACTATCTGCATATCCTCCTCCATCTGTTTTAAATAAATACCTATTGATTACATAAGGACTTCTATGGCCACTGGCAGCAGTATCGCTAAAGTCTTCATCGGTTAGTTCAAATAAAATTTTTTTACTGTCGGGCATCCAATGATAATTTTCAATAGCCATTGTAAATGTTGTAACAGTTTTTGCTTCTCCACCCAGTACCCTCATCATCCATAATTGTGATAGATCAGAGCCGACCTCATCCGCATAGCGGTCAGAAAGAAAGCTTAGCCATTGCCCATCAGGGCTCCACTTAGGGGTGGTTTCATCTTCTTGTGGTGTATATGTAAGTTGGATATTGTTTAAACCATTTCTATCTACCATCCAAATATCGCTTGTACTGTAATCCTCAGTACTATCAATGGTTGTAAGCGTATAAGCTATCCATTCCCCATTGGGTGATACTGCCGGTTCGCTAATGGAAACGGTATGAAAAAAATCATTGGGCGTATAATCATTTTGCTGCGCAATAGAAATGATGGGATAACAAAAAAGGATGATGGCTACAAGTTTCATTTGAAGTAATACATTTTTCATAAATAAGATAAACGGCGTTTTTTATTTGTCTTTTTTTACAAATCTTTTATTGAGGTATTTAACCAAACGCACTTCTTTTTCTGAGAGGTGCCGCCAATGTCCACGTTCTATATTTTTCTTGGTAAGATTGGCAAACAATACACGGTCTAGGCCCCTTACATCATATCCTAAATGCTCAAACATTCTTCTTACAATTCGATTTCTACCACTATGAATTTCTATACCGATTTTTGATTTATCCTTTGTATCCGAATAGCCCACTGCATCGGGTTGTATAAAGCCATCTTCTAAAGTTAATCCTTTAGACAATGCTTGAAAATCTTCCTTGCCCAACACTTTATCGAGCTTTACTTCATATATTTTTCTGACCTGAAAGCTGGGGTGGGTAAGCTTTTGAGCCAACTCGCCATCGTTAGTAAACAATAATACACCTGTTGTATTTCTATCTAGCCTACCCACTGGATAAATTCTTTCTTCAGTGGCATTGCGGAGCAATTCAAAAACGGTTTTTCTCCCTTCCGGATCTTTGTGTGTAGTAATATAGTCTTTAGGTTTATTCAGAAGGATATATACCAACCTGCGCTGTGTATGTAATTGCTTTCCCTTGTATGTAACTAAATCTCCTTGCTGCATTTTATAGCCAGGTTCTGTTATCACTTCATTGTTAACCTTTACGGCTCCGGCTTTGATAATATCAGCAGCTTCTCTTCTGGCACATACACCTGCATGAGCTAAGTATTTATTGAGTGGCATTTTTTCTTCACCCTTCTCTTTCTTGTCAGCAAATTTTCTTGTATCCGAATTTGAAGCAAATTTTCCAGATGATTTTTTTTGTATTCCCTGCTCAGCAGGATAATTATTGCTGTCTTTTTGTTTCCATTCTCTTTTTATCGGACGTTCAAAATCAGTTCTTCTATTTTCATTGTCATTTTGATTTGATGCGTTAGTCCTCCTGTCATTTTTTTGATATACGTTTTTTTCTGGTGCATGATCTCTACTACTGTCTCTTCTTTTTAATGGTTTGTCAAAATCATCAGATTTGTCTGTATGTGTTTTTGAAAAATCTTGTTTATAGGTAGGTCTTCGCTCATTGCTATACTTGTTTTCCTGTCTATCATTTTTTCCCCATTGCTCTTTTTTATTTCCCGCTTTTGAATCAGTATATTTAGTGTTGCTATCCTTTTTTCTATATGCTTTATAACTGGTTTCACTGCGTGAATTTTCTCTTTGGGGAGGAGCATCATTTTGTGCCGTAGTTTTCTTGTTGGTGAACTTATCATTGGTTCTATTTGAATCCCTTGCAGGCCTCGCCTCTTTTCTATCATGAGGTTTTCGGCTATCGCCGGAATGGCTTTTAGGTTCAAACGATTTTCTATTATCTACGGATTCATTTCTCTGTTCAAATTTTTTTTCTCTTGATGGCAATCCATTCACACTGCCTTCCTGCTGCTGTTGAAGTCTTTTCAATCTTTTTTGCTCATCAAAGAATGCTCTTTTTTCTCTGTTGTATTGTTTCTTTTCCTGCCGCAAAGCCTCTTTCTTCTTAGCACCCTTTGGCTCTTTATTGATGAATTTCTCAAAACCTTTCTTGCTCATACTATTTCGGTTTATATACTTTCTTTATTGGCTAACTGTCCGCAGGCAGCATCTATATCTTTGCCCCTGCTGCGTCTCAGTTTTGCATTGACACGATTTTTTTCTAAATGCTCCATAAATGCTGCGGTTACAGCTTCATCCGGTTTTGTAAATCTTGCAGCATCTATTGGATTGTATTCGATGATGTTTACTAAGTCTGCCGGCACTTGCCGATAAATTTTTATGAGTTCATCAGCATCTTGCTGACTATCATTAAAATTTTTGAAAAGGATATATTCAAATGTTATTTCGTTGCCAGTTTTCTTATAAAAATAATTCAATGCATCTGTCAAAGATTTGATGTTATTAGATTCATTGATGGGCATTATTTCATTGCGCTTTTTATCGTTGGCTGCATGTAGGGATAATGCCAATTTAAAACGCACTTCATCATCACCCAAATTTCTAATTGCTTTTGCAACACCTGCGGTGGATACTGTTATGCGTCTTGCACTCATGCCCATACCTTCGGGATCGCTAATTTTTTCTACGGCTTTTAATACATTTTTATAATTGAGTAATGGTTCTCCCATTCCCATGAATACAATATTGGTGAGCTTTTGCCCAAATACCCTTACACACTGCTCATTGATGAGTGAAACCTCGTCATATATTTCATCAAATGTTAGATTGCGCTTGCGCTCCATATATCCTGTTGCACAAAATTTACAACTTAGGCTACATCCAATTTGACTGCTTACACAGGCAGTTTTTCTTTTTTCTGTGGGAATGAGTACGCCTTCTGTGGCATATCCTTCTACTGTTTTAAATCTTGTTTTTATGGTGCCATCGCTGCTGTATTGCGTAGCATCAACAGTGAGTGCCTGCAAAAAGAAATCTTCATGAAGCTGTTTGCGGAGTGCAAGGCTGATATTACTCATATCATCTATACTCCTTATTTGCCTAGCCCAAAGCCATTCATAAACCTGCTTGGCTCTGAATTTTTTCTCTCCTAAGTTTTCAAAATAAGATTCAAGATCATTATAAGTGCAATGCCTAATATTTTGTTGTGACATGCTGCAAAGATAGGTGCAGGATGAAGGGAGAATACAATCTATTCTATCTTATACATATTTCCCTATCTCCTCTACCAGCTCCATTTTAGTGATAGGAATACCCATAATTTTATTATATGGTTTTGCATCTACAAAATATTGATCTCTAATTATTTTTACCAATTGACCATTGTTTATTTCAGGTATAAGTACAGTATCAAATTGTTTGAGTATATCTCCGAGGTTACGAGGAAAAGGGCGTATATACCTAATATGTGCATGACTCACTGCCGCTCCTTTATCACGCCATTCTTGAACTGCAGTTTTAATAACACCATAAGTGCTTCCCCAGCCCAATACCAATAATTTGCCGGAGGCATCACCTTCAACTTTCTGCTCTGGTATATAGTTAGCAATCATATCTACTTTGGCCTGTCTGGTTTTTACCATATGCTGGTGATTGTCTGGATCGTAGCTTACATTGCCCGTTTTATCTTGTTTTTCTAATCCTCCAATACGATGCTCCAGACCTGCTGTGCCTGGTATGGCCCAGCCTCTTACTAATTTTTCATTCCGCAGGTAAGGAAGAAAAGATGAGCCATCATTTGGCGTTTTTTGAAAGCTTACTTTGATGCTGCCTAAATCTTTTGTTTGAGGAAACCTCCAAGGTTCTGCACCATTGGCTATATATCCATCACTTAAAAAAATGACAGGAGTCATGTGTTCTATGGCTATGCGTGCAGCTTCGAATACTGCTTCAAAACAATCGCTGGGAGTACTGGCAGATACTACCGGCATAGGGCATTCTCCATTTCTGCCATAGTATGCTTGGAGTAAATCACTTTGTTCGGTTTTTGTGGGCAAACCTGTGGAGGGGCCGCCACGTTGTATGTTGCAAATGAGCAAGGGTATTTCTAACATTACTGCCAATCCCATTGCTTCTGCTTTTAATGCCATTCCCGGTCCTGATGTGGTGGTAATACCTAAGCTACCGCCATATGCAGCACCAATGGCGCTGGTGATTGCCGCTATTTCATCCTCGGCTTGAAAAGTACGTACTCCAAATGCTTTGTGCCTGCTGAGTTCATGCAAAATATCTGAAGCTGGAGTGATGGGATAAGAGCCCAAAAAAATTGGCAATCCACTCTGCCGGCTTGCCGCTATCAATCCATAAGTAACTGCTTGATTTCCCATAATGCTTCTATACTCACCTGCGGGAAGTTTTGCTTTTTCTACTTTGTAATGTGTAGTAAAAGCTTCGGTTGTATCTCCATAATTATATCCTGCTTGGAGTACTTTTATGTTACTCTGTAAGATATTATCTTTTTTGCCAAATTTTTCTGTGAGGAAATGGATGGTGTTTTCTAAACTGCGGTTATACATCCAATATAGAAAACCCAGCACAAACATATTTTTTGCACGGTCTTTTTCTTTTGTGCCGAGGTCAGTTATTTCTTTCAGAGATTCACGGGTAAGCTTGGTGACATCAATTTTAATGACTTCAAATGCAGATAGACTATCATTTTCCAAAGGGTTTTCTCCTTCGGGATAATTGGCTAAGCGCAAATTTTTTGCATCGAAGCCATCTGTATTTGCAATAATTTTTCCTCCTGATTTTATTGATTTTAGATTTGCTTTTAATGCGGCTGCATTCATGGCTACTAATACATCACAAATATCGCCGGGAGTAAATACACGTTTACTACTAAAATGCAATTGAAAACCACTTACACCAGCCAGTGTGCCTGCAGGAGCACGTATTTCCGCAGGGAAATCTGGAAAGGTGGCAAGGTCGATTCCCATTAAAGCGGTATTGTTTGTAAACTGACTGCCGGTAAGCTGCATACCATCTCCACTATCACCCGCAAATTTGATAACTACATCTTGTAAAACTTCTTGCTTTTTTGCCATCCTGATTCCTATTTATTGATGGCGAAGATAGAAGAATACGATTGTAAGAAAATTAATGTTGAAGGGTATGTGTATAAGGATTGTATATGCTGATATTTTGTGCTTGAATTTGTACGATTCTAATATATGTACCTGAAAACATATATCGAACCCAAGATATTGCAGTTAGAACTTATTTCAAAGTTGTAGTATAATATTCTTGTATAAAAAGAATTTGTTAATTTGAAAAATAGAAAAACTAAAAAATATCAAGCATCGTTTGTGATATAAGTTTTAAACAAAAAATAAATTAGGATTACAAACCCCTACATTCTCAAATGCTTAACATATTGATTTTCCTTATCCTTCATTGGTATCTTTCTTTATTTTTCCAGTCTTTTTTTCATCATAGATATGCGGCCCATAACCACTGCACCATGTCTCGTGGTTGGGAAAAATTCTTTTTTATTTGTTGTTTTATCACTCAGGGTTCTTCCTATATCAGTGCTTCTGCGTATGGCATGATGCATAGACTACACCATGCTCATACAGATGAAGAGCAGGATCCTCATTCACCGCATTTTGAGCCCAATCCATTTTTGCTGCTGTTACAAACAAGGAATAATTATCATTCTATATACAAGGGATTTATGCCTGTGGATGATAAGTATAAAAAGGGTCTGCCGGAGTGGGAAGCTTTTGATAAATTCGCACATACCTGGTTGGCTAGGTTGCTTGGGGCTTGGTGTATTTGAGTATTTATATATGGCTTGCTACGGAGTGGTGGATGTATCTTTTTTTACCACTTACATTGGCAATGGGTGCACTACAGGGTGTGGCCGTAAACTGGTAGGCGCATAAATTTGGATATGAAAATTTTAAATTGACGAATACTTCCAAAAATATTTTGCCTGTAGATTTGCTTTTTGTGGGTGAGGCCTATCACAACAATCATCACAAGTATCCGGGTAGGGCAAATAATGCTACTCGATGGTTTGAGTTTGATCTTACTTATCATATTATGCTGCTGATGCAGCGATTGCATATTATCAGAATGACTTATAGACCTGTGCATACATAATGCTGAGTTGTGGCTACAATGCGCAATACTAAATCATTGATCCTTTTGACTACAAATCCAACACTACAGGTTGGATTTTTTATTGCTGGTTATATTGAAACATCATTTTAGCATAAAGTGGATTTACTATTTTCTTCATTTTGTGCCGCATTAAAATCTTTGCAGATGATGTCTTCGTTTTCTACTCTTTCATCATTGCCCGCAGGGCAAATAGAAAAAATAAAAAACCCTCCACTTTTTATAGTAGAGGGTAAAGCTGTAGGGGAAGGATTCGAACCTCCACGGGGCAATTAGCCGCTGCACATTATTTAGATTGAGGTGCTACCTCAACACGCTGGTGGTCAACCCCAGTCGGTCCACACGTCTGCGGATCGGCATTATGCAGTGTTTGTCATGTAATCCCCACCCCCGAGACAAGAGGGCATGTCTGCCAAAAATTTCATCACCCCACAGTGTAAAGAACTTTTATAGTTACTTTGATGATGCAATATTACAGTAAAAAGCCTATTCGTTGCAAATATTTCAACAATTATTTTTAAATTATCGAAATTATTTAATAAAATTGCTATTATTGTAAATAATATTTAA
>CALAGJ010000097.1 GCA_937892395.1 uncultured Parafilimonas sp. | reverse complement strand
ACTTTTGCGCACGGTTTTGCAGCCTTGGCATAGCTCCAAAATCAGTTCAATAACCCGTAAACAATCACATAATCCTATAAATCATAAATAGATGGCGAATATTGGCAGAATCACCCAGGTAATCGGGCCGGTTGTAGACGTTGCATTTGACGAACCAGGCACAAAACTTCCTAACATTCTTGATTCACTTGAAGTGACAAAAAGTGACGGAACCCGAGTGGTATTGGAAACCCAACAACACCTTGGCGAGGATCGTGTGCGTACAATTTCTATGGAAGGTACGGAAGGCCTTGTTCGCGGCATGAAAGTGACAGACAATGGTTCTCCCATCCAGATGCCCATTGGTGAAGATATTAAAGGCCGATTGTTCAATGTGATTGGTGAAGCTATTGACGGTATCGCGCAGCCAAAGCGCGATAAATCACTTCCTATACATAGAGCAGCTCCTCGTTATGAAGACCTCTCCACTTCGCAAGAAGTTCTTTTTACCGGTATCAAAGTTATTGACTTGATTGAGCCTTATTCAAAAGGTGGTAAGATCGGATTGTTTGGTGGTGCGGGTGTTGGTAAAACCGTTTTGATTCAGGAGCTAATTAATAACATCGCGAAGGCCTATTCAGGTCTTTCTGTATTTGCCGGTGTAGGCGAGCGTACACGCGAAGGAAATGACTTGCTTCGCGAAATGATTGAAGCGGGTATCGTTGATTATGGCCCTGACTTTATGAAATCTGTTCATGCTGGTGGCTGGGATCTTTCTAAAGTAGATAAAGACAAATTGAAAGATTCGAAGGCAACTTTTGTGTTTGGTCAAATGAATGAGCCTCCCGGAGCCCGTGCCCGTGTTGCTCTCTCCGGCTTAACTATTGCTGAATATTTCCGCGATGGCGATGGAACAGGAAAAGGACGCGACATTCTTTTCTTTATCGATAACATCTTCCGTTTTACACAAGCAGGTTCTGAGGTATCTGCACTTTTAGGTCGTATGCCATCTGCGGTTGGTTATCAGCCGACACTAGCAACTGAGATGGGATTGATGCAAGAAAGAATTACTTCTACAAAGAATGGTTCTATTACTTCTGTACAAGCGGTATATGTACCTGCGGATGACCTTACTGACCCGGCTCCGGCTACTACTTTTGCTCACTTAGATGCTACAACCGTATTGAGTCGTAAGATAGCGGATTTAGGAATTTATCCCGCAGTAGATCCGTTGGATTCTACATCACGTATCCTTTCTCCTGCTATTGTAGGCGATGCACATTACGATTGTGCAAACAGAGTGAAGCTAATATTACAACGCTACAAAGAGCTACAAGATATTATTGCAATACTTGGCATGGATGAGCTGAGTGATGAAGATAAAATGACTGTATCCCGTGCTAGAAAAGTACAGCGTTTCCTAAGTCAACCATTTCATGTGGCCGAGCAGTTTACAGGATTGAAAGGTGTATTTGTGCCAATTGATGATACGATTAAAGCCTTCAATTCTATTATGGATGGTGAAGTAGATGACTATCCAGAGGCTGCGTTTAACCTTGTTGGCACTTTGGATGATGCAATCGAAAAAGGTAAAAAGCTGCTTGATGCAGCAAAAGGATAAATATTATTCGAATGATTTAATTATTAAAAGTGAAGGACTTAGTGGAGGCCTTCACTTTTTTTCATCAACAGGAAATCAAACAATTTATGATACTTGAAATTCTCACTCCGGAAAAAAAATTATATAGTGGCGATGTGCTTGGTGTACAATTACCCGGTATTTCTGGTTCATTTGAAGTGTTGGATAAACATGCCCCAATGGTGAGTGCTTTAGGAAACGGTCAGCTAAAAGTATTAAAAGACAAATCAAACAATTCCCGATTTTCTATAAAGAGTGGATTCGTAGAAGTACTAAATAATAAAGTTACAGTACTTGTGGAAGGTGCTGAGGCCTTAGATGCTTAGTTAGTTTATGATTGCCCTGCTGCATAAGGCAACCTATTATTCATTTAATCGTTTTTTGCTTCAATTGAATGAACTTCAATATTGATTTTAGAAATTTATTTCAAAAATCCTAATACGTTTATCCGAATTTATATGAGAAATTTATATGCTATTAAATATATTATCATAGCAAATTTATGTCTCACTTCTGTTCTGCTTATTTCCAACAATAAATTAGTTAATTGGGTATCCATAATAATTACTATTTATTTTGACTTACTTTGTCTTTACTCCTATCAAAAGAGCTTGAAGGCAAGGATGAAAGTAAATGAGGAGCAAGTAACACAAGGCAAAAGAAGTTTAATCATATTATTACAGACTATAGGTACAATCATTTTTACTTTAATCTGTATATTCTTTAAAATTGATGCGCATATATTCCTACTTGTTAACCTTTTGTGGGCATTACAGTTATTCAGCATTTATGAGATTAGTAGATTTACATCGGATTTAGTATATGCAACTTTTAAAAGAAGTAAATCTATTGCCGTGATTGGCAACGATATTGATGTCCACAAAATTGTGCCATTACTTCGCCAAAGAAAGCAATTTGATGTGAAAGGATATTTTGATATTGATGAAAGTTCGCCATCCAATTTGACAGATTTTGGGGGGAATGAATATTTAGGTTCTTTTTCTAAAGCAGTGCAATTAGCAGTAAAAAATGATATAACAGAGTTATTCGTATCTCCCACAAGTTTGGCTGAAAAGCATTTTAATCAATTGGCGACCGAGGCAGAAAATAATTGTATCAAATTAAGAGTAATTGATCCAAAACCTGTCATGCTGGAATCATATAGATTTAAGCGTAAGATTAATGGATTGGTTATTAATTCAAAGTACAATGAACCCCTATCACTCCTACAAAATAGAATAATCAAAAGGATCTTTGACGTTGTAATAAGTGGATTAGTTGTTGTTTTTATTTTAAGTTGGTTAATTCCTATCGTTGCATTACTTGTAAAATTGGAAAGCCGTGGTCCTGTTTTTTTTAGACAGAAACGCTCAGGTAGAAATAACAAACCCTTCTGGTGTTTAAAGTTTCGTAGCATGACTCCAAATAAAGAAGCGAATGTAAAACAGGCTACAAAAGGTGATGCAAGAATAACTAAGGTAGGCGCATTTTTGCGTAAAACTAGTTTAGATGAAATGCCTCAATTCCTCAATGTAATAACAGGTGATATGAGTATTTGTGGACCAAGGCCACACATGCTTAGCCATACAGATGAGTTTAGTGCACTAATAAATGACTATATGGTACGTTTGTATGTAAAACCTGGCATAACAGGTTGGGCACAGGTAAATGGATATAGGGGTGAAACATTTGAATTGATTCAAATGGAGAAAAGAGTAGAATACGATATTGAATATTTACAAAACTGGACCCTAACCAATGACTTTGTTATCATGTTAAATACTATAAAATTCCTATTTAAACCAAATGAAAATACTTTTTGATAAAAAGCATAATGCTGTGTTGTAGTTTTATTTCATTTCAAACAAACAAAATTGATAAGGTGCTAATCTCAAGTGCTCATAATCAGCGCCAACAGACACTTCTGCTCCAGACCAATGATCATATAAAATAGTTGGGTGTATTCCATGCTCTCCGAATGAATACCAAGTAAGCCAAGCCTCTTGATTACTAAAATTAAAAACCCCCCAAAAAGCTTTCTCATTTTTTGTTCTTAAGTACATGGCCACATGAATATTATGCGGGCTTACCCATTTGATATTGCAATAGTCCTCAATAACATCTAATGATTTACGGATAAACAATAATTTTTTTGTTGCCTGATAAACACGGTGTACAACACTATCTGTTTGATCTATTTCTTTTACAATTTTTTTCCAATCAATAATAGGCCTATGCATCCATCTGTTATCATAATTTTTTCCAGCATCATTTTGGTAGGAATAATCATTTGTGCTTGCAACTTCATCCCCATAAAAAAGCATTGGAATACCACCCAGAAAGAAACTATGTGCTTGCATCAATTCTATTTTTTTTATGGCAATTTCAATAGCTTCATCATTGCCGGAAGCAATAGCATTTTCTAATCCACACAAGGAGGCCAAACTACCACTGATACGGGCATCCTGTGTTTTAGGATTTACTGCAAACAAGGCTCCACTGGCCGGGCTTCCGGGAAAGATACCAGCATAGTATTCCTTCATGAATTTGCGATGTTCATAGGCATTATATCCGGCTGTTTCAATCATCCAATCATCATACCCAAGACCAATATCATCATGACAGCGGGTATAAGTAATCCAAGTGCTACCCATGGGTTTTTTATCTAAAATAGACTGTGCTGTAAGCATTACCCTCGTATCTCCTGTGGCCAGCATATCCCATTGTAAAGCCATTTGTGTGGCATTATACGCTACATCACATTCTTTGCCGGCATACATATCTGTGCCAAAATATTTCATGATATTTTCAGGTGCCACTATGGCTTCCCCAAGTATGGCCATACCCGGTGCTGCTATATTTACTGCCTGTTTTATTAGCCTTAATAGTGTGTGCGCTTGAGGTAGGTTTTGAGAAGTAGTACCAACCTGCTTCCAAATAAAAGCTGGTGCGTCAATCCTTAAAATGTCTACACCAATATTTGCGAAGAAGAAGATATTATCAATCATTTCTTCCAACACTTTTGGGTTTGTAAAATTCAAATCCCATTGATAAGAGTGAAAGACCGTCATCACCCATTTATTCAATTCCTCAATGAATGTAAAATTTCCTGGTGCAGCCTCTGGAAAAACTTCGGGCATGGATTGATCATATAAATCTGGCACCGTACGATCATCGAAAAAGTAAAAGTAATCTTGGTATGCTTTATCGCCACTACGTGCTTTTACAGCCCAGTCATGGTGATGGGAGGTATGATTCAAAACAATGTCAAGCATCAGGTACATGTTTTTGTCTAACATTTGCTGCTGAAGTTTTTTCAGATCTGCCATTGTACCAAATCGGCTGTCCAGTTTTCTGAAATTACTTACCGCATATCCACCATCACTTTCCCCTTCAGGGCTTTCAAATAATGGCATGAGGTGTAATAGATTGACGCCCAAGTCCTCAAAATAGGGGAGCTTTTTTTGTAGTTGCTTTAAGCTGCCACAAAAGCGATCCACATATAGACTCATCCCCGCTAGTTTATTACTCAAAAACCAATGCCCCTGCTTTTCTTTTGCTTCATCTCTTTGTACAAATGCCTTTGGTCTTTCCTGGTAAGATTTGATAATATTTTCTACTAAAATTTGAAAATATTTATTTCTATCAGGATGGGTGCCATAAATGTCATTATACAATGCCTCCAGACTTGGCGCATTTGCTATAAAGCGAATATAAAATGCATTGTCTGCGCCAGCAATGTCAATACTCTTTTGTTTTAAAGCATTATTGATTAAATGGTGTAATTGGAAATTATACATAAGAATGTTTATTCAAAAATTGACTTACTAAGGTGTCTGAATGCTTCCATAGCACCCATGTACTCGCAAGTACGTGCACCTGCTTTGTTGGCATTTTTAATAATCTGTAGCCACTCATTTATAGAGATAGTATCTATTGAAAGTTGATTTGCTTTTTCACTGAGCTGATACAACACAGCACCTACAAATGCATCCCCGGCTCCGGTAGTATCTGTTGGTTTTATGGGAATGCTAGGAACTGTAATTGTATTTCCTGCGGATGAAAGTAGTGTGCCTTCACTGCCTAATGTAATGGCAAATGTGGCTGTAAGCTTTTCATTAAAAATTGTAACTGCATCTTCCAATCTTGATGCACCAGTAAGTAATAATGCCTCTTCATCACTCACTTTAAAGAAATTGCAATTTTCTAAATAAACCCAGCTTTGGTCTATGAAAGATTTTTGTTGATGCCCAAATAGTAACTGCCTATAATTGGGATCAAAAGAGATATAAATTTTGCTTTTAATTGCTTTATCTAATAGTGTAGTATAAGCCGCCTTTAGTGGCCCATCTAAAAATGCAGTGGCAGAGCCAAAATGTACAATGTTGTACTTTGAAACATCAATAGCATCAATTTCCGCTTCGGTTAAAAGTGCATCTGCACCTCGGTTAAAATAAAAATCACGTTCTCCATTTTCCATTAGAGATACAAAGGCAAAGGTGGTAAATGATTCTCTTGATTGTAACAACTGTGTTGTATCTACACCAAATGAGTGTATGAGATCCACAAGATGCTGACCAAATGGATCAATGCCAACTTTAGCACAAAGACTCACTTGCCCTCCCAATGCAGCTATGGCAGCAGCTACATTTGCTGGGGCACCACCCGCTTTTTTTAGAAAATTATTTCCGGCTGACAAAGGCATTCCCTTGTCTGTACAAATCATATCTATTAATGCCTCACCGATACATAATATTTTTCCCATACTATTTAGTGCCCTCCCATTTGAACAGTTGTACTTTCATCAACTGGTTTTGAATGAATACGTAGTGTAAGCAATGCAGCTATCAGTAAGAAAGCAGCCGCAAAATAGATGGCATTTATCGGCTCCTTCCCCAATATGCCATTAAAAATATTTCCAAAACTTAATGAGTAAATCAACATTGGAATTACTATCATCATATTAATTATACCCATATACACACCATAGCGTTCTTTTGGTATATCGTTTACAATAAGTAAATAAGGCACTCCCATCATACTAGCCCAAGCTATACCCATACCAACCAGTGGTATAAAAACAAAATATTTATTGCTGATATGTGGGAAAATAAAAAGTGCCAAAGCAGCAAATACAAGGCATACAGCATGTACCCATTTTGCTCCTTTTTTTCTTGCAAATCCTACCAATGCAAATGCGGATAAGAAGGTAATAATATTGGTCCAACCACTAATCAATCCACCCCAACCCACTGCTTCCTGATATACAGCATTTGCTGCTGAACTATCAGTAGTATTAAAAATACTTTGGGCAATGGTTAAGTCTTTATAATCCCAGTAGCATTTCATGGCAAACCATTGAAAAAGATAGACTAAAAAAAGCTTCCACATATTCGTAGGCATTTCTCTGATGGCATGAAATATTTCTCGAAAGGGAGTAACAATATTTAGCGGCTGTGCTCTTAGCGCTGCCAACTCTTGCTCCGAAGGGGGAATTTCAGGCGTAGTTTTATTACTCCACAACACACTACCAATACTACAAATAGCACCAAAGAAAAATGAGGCATATACCCAGTAGGGAATATTATTTTCTGTACTCAATTTTAAAAATGGAACTAATTGAAATACAAATAATGAAATAGTAGCAAGTGTTTGCCCAAAGCCAGTAAAAAAACTCTGAGCCAAAAAACCAGTAGGCTGCTGCTCGGTAGAAAGCTTATCTGCCACAAAAGCTCGGTATGGCTCCATAGCCGTATTGTTTGCAGCATCTAATATCCATAATAATCCTACGGCCATCCATAAAGAAGAACTAAAAGGAAATAAAAATAAACAAAGGCTGCAAAGCAATGCGCCTACAAGAAAATAGGGCTTTCTACGTCCGAGTCCATTTACCCAAGTTCTATCGCTCATGGCACCAATAATGGGTTGTATCAGTAAGCCAGTTATGGGACCTGCTATTTGAAGTATGGGCAAGTCTCCATTGTCGGCACCAAGAAATTTATAGATCGGATTTACAGCATTTTGCTGTAAAGCAAAACTGTACTGAATACCAAAGAAACCGATATTCATATTGATAATCTGTCGAAAACTTAGTTTTGGTTTTGTAAATGACATGCTAAATCGTTGTATTGAAAAAGTCCAATATATTGCAAACCATTCACGTCAAATTTGTTATTAAACTACTGGATATTTTAAACCGTTTGATGTGTATATTTTAATATGAATATTTTGTTTAAACAGAAGTTAGCAATGCTTACAGCCGTGTATTGGTTGTTGCTTATCTATATGATAGCAGCATTGATTTGGTGGTTTATTGCATTGGAATCTCAAAACCAAAAAGTGTATAGAGATCATTTGCAACAACTATCTATAACGGCGGAAGACTATGCTCCAAAACAAGAAAAATTAATGCAGGCATCAGATAGAAAAAGTATGCAGTATGTGGGTGAGGGTGTTACATTTTTATTAGTGATATTGGCAGGGGCGGTATTTGTATTTCGTTCGGTAAGAAAAGAATTTAAACTATCCCTCCAGCAGCAGGATTTTATGATGGCAGTTACTCATGAATTAAAAACCCCAGTTGCAGCTATACAATTGAATGTACAAACTATACAGAAGAGGAAATTAGAACAAAAACATCAGGACATTATGCTGGATGGTGTGGTCAAAGAGTGTAATAGATTGAATATGCTTACGCAAAATATTTTACTTACTTCACAGTTTGAGAGTGGTGTTTATAATGGCACTAAGCAGCAAATCAATCTAACCAAAATTGTAAAACAAACTGTGGATGAATATGTATTAAGATACCCAAATAGAAAACTAATTTATAAATTGCCTGTCATTGCTTTTCACATAAAGGGTGAGGCGAATATGATCCAAATGGTAATCAGTAACCTGCTTGAAAATGCTTTGAAATATTCTACCGAGGACAAACCCGTTACAATACAACTCATGCAAGATAAACATGAAGTCCATTTGATGGTAATGGATGAAGGCATTGGTCTGCCCGTGGAAGAAAGAAAAGATATTTTTAAAAAATTTTATAGAAGCCAATCACATAGTAACCTCAATGTAAAGGGCACAGGTCTTGGTCTTTATTTATGCAAAAAAATCATAACCGACCACAAGGGGAATTTGAATGTATCTGACAATATACCTAAGGGTTTGATCTTTTCCATAAGCCTGCCTTTATCTGATAAACCTGTAATCTAATTAAGCATATTTTTACGCCATGAATAGTACCAAAGGAAATATACTCTTAACGGAAGATGAACCCACACTTCATGAAACCATTAAGATGAATTTAGAATTAGAAGGATACTCAGTTACCTCTGCTTTTAATGGAAGCCAAGCTATCAATGCAATAGATGGTGAGCATTTCAATCTGATTATTTTAGACATCATGCTTCCTGAAATGGACGGCTTACTGATAACCGAAAGAATACGCATACAAAACATTACTGTACCTATACTGATTCTAAGTGCCAGAGACAGTAGCAGTGATAGGGTATTGGGTCTAAAAAAAGGAGCAGATGATTATCTTACCAAGCCATTTAACTTGGAAGAGCTTTTACTACGTGTGGACAAACTTATTGACAAAAATAAACTACTCGAACAGATAAAGCCGCCAATGGATGAATATCAATTTGGTGGTTGTAGTATAAACTTCAACGCACAAACTGCCATAGATGTAAATGGCCATCAAATTGAACTGAGTAAAAAGGAATCCATGCTATTGAAGCTACTCCTTGAAAATAAAAATGAAGTAGTAACCCGTGAAAAAATTCTACAAGTTGTATGGGGTTATAATGTGTTTCCAAACACCCGCACCATTGATAATTTTATCCTTAGTTTTAGAAAATACTTTGAATCGGATAGCCGCCAGCCACAGCATTTTCAAAGTGTACGCGGTGTTGGATATAAATATGTAGAATAGGATGGATGGTGTTTCACATATTCATCGACACAAAAATTTTACTTCCTACTATAGTTTGGTGCTTCTTTAGTTATTTCCACGTCGTGTGCATGACTTTCCCGCATACCGGCATTTGTAATTTTTACAAAGTTTGCAGTTTGTTGCAGTGTTGGTATATCAGCCGCACCACAATATCCCATACCCGCTCTTAGCCCACCTGTGTATTGAGAAACTACTTCGGACAACATGCCCTTATAAGCCACCCTGCCTTCAATACCTTCGGGTACTAATTTTTTAATATCATCTTCCACATCCTGAAAATAACGGTCGCTGCTCCCTTGCTGCATAGCAGATATACTACCCATTCCTCTGTATTCTTTAAACTTTCTTCCTTCAAACATGATGGTGTCCCCGGGGCTTTCTTCTACACCTGCAAACACACTACCCATCATTACACATTGCGCACCCGCTGCTATGGCTTTTACCATATCCCCGGTGTAGCGAATACCTCCATCTGCAATGAGTGGCACACCAGATTTTTTTAAAGCATAAGCCGCCTGCATAATGGCTGTAAGCTGTGGCACACCTGCACCAGCTACTATACGAGTAGTACAAATAGAGCCCGGGCCAATTCCAACTTTGACCGCATCTGCACCTGCGGCAGCTAAGGCTTTGGCACCTGCGGCAGTACCCACATTTCCAGCAATAACTTGAATATTTTTAAATCTTTTTTTGAGGGCTTTCAATGCTAGTATTACTCCTTTACTATGGCCATGTGCACTATCTAAACTAACCACATCTACTCCTACTTGAAGTAATGCTGCTGCACGATCTTCAATATCTTTAGTAATGCCCAATGCAGCACCCACCAGCAATCTGCCATAACCATCTTTTACAGCATTGGGGTTATTTCGAACCTGGAGTATATCTCTATAGGTAATAAGGCCAATTAATTTTCCGGCTTTACTTACAACAGGAAGTTTCTCAATTTTGTGCTGTCGCAATATTTTTTCTGCTTGAGAGAAATTGGTGCCTTCTGGAGCAGTAACCAACCCTGTGCTTGTCATTACAGATTTTACAATTTTTCGTTTATCATCTTCAAATCGTAAATCACGATTCGTAAGAATACCAACCAATTTCATAGCAGTATCTACAATTGGAATGCCGCCAATTTTATTTTCCTTCATGAGCTTTAAAGCATCAGCTATTGTAGCATCTTCATGTAGTGTAATGGGGTCAATAATTAATCCACTTTCACTACGTTTTACTTTGCGCACCTGCTCGGCTTGCTTTTCGATACTCATGTTTTTGTGTAGGATACCAATACCACCTTCTCTTGCAAGAGCAATAGCTAAAGCAGCTTCGGTAACGGTGTCCATAGCTGCTGACAGCATGGGTATGTGCAACTGTATTGCTTGGGTAAGCTGTGTACTTAAATTTACTTCTCTGGGTAAAACTTCGCTATAAGCGGGTTGTAGAAGCACATCATCAAATGTGTATCCTTCGGGAAATGTAAAAACGGGTGTTTTTGAATTGCTGATATTACTTGCCATGTGCAAAGATAACAGGCAAATTGAATCTGCAAAAAGAGTGCTTAAAAAATTATGAATGGATCCACTATAAATACCACTCAATCTATAGTAAATATTAGCCCTTTCTTGATCAAGAAAGGTTTGTAGCAATAAGCCGGGCTATGTATTCCCAACCGGGTTCCAGCATCAAATCGTGTGGCGCATCGGGTATTATATGGGGAGTAACATGATATGCTTTGGCTGTGGCTTTTATATCTTCCGGAGGAAAAAGAAAATCTGCTTCACCACCTATCACCATGATTGGTGTGGTAACTTTTTTAGGATTGGGCAAATCTAAAAACAGACAATCCAAATAAGCACGGTAAGAGTCGTCCTGCATTTTTGCTACCACATTTATTACCTTATTCATATCCGTTTTTTGTGAAAACATATAACGACTGGCCAGTATAGGATTTTTAAAAATGGGCGTAAGTGTTCTTAATAAATTGGCTTTGAAAAATGTTTTAGGAAATTGATACAAGGTTTTAAGAGTAACCCTCCAAAGGCCATGTGGTGGTATGCTACAAAGTAATACAGCTTTTTTTATTTTTTGATGGTGCTTTGTAAGGTAATGTTGTATAACAAATCCACCCATGCTATGCCCTATGAGGTAGATGGGAGTATCCAATTGATCAATTACCGTTTCAAGATCTGCTATATAATCCTTTATTCGAATGTTTTTACCATTTCCTACATCATCACTATTGCCATGATTTCTTAGGCTCATGGCATACACACTATATCCTTGCTGGGCAAACCAAGGTGCAAAATTGTCCTGCCACATCCACGCAGCATGGCATGCGCCATGTAGGAGTAATAATGAACCCCTTTCGGGGAATGTTTTTGTGGGTATATGTATGAGTTCTATAATTGGTGCATCAAGCATCTTGAAGGGAAAGTTTATATATTGGCGTTTTACTAATATAGTCTTTTGGCAATTGTTGCAAAAGTCGTTTTCTGAATTTGTGATAGTCCACTGTAATGGTGTGGCGGGCTGTGTTTATTTGTTTAAAATCAGGATGCTGCAATTCTTGTTGAATTTTATTTTTGATATCGGATGGTCTATTCCATAAGCCTGCTATTTCTCTGGCCATTATTTTACTTTGCAATTCTGCCCCGGGCCATATACAACCCAATGGCTGAAATAAACCAATAAAATACAATGATGTAATATCCGGGTGCATCATTCTTAACCAAAGCGGCACTTCACCTTCACTATAATCAATAAAATTTTTATCAAAAAATGGATGTGTAATGATGTAGCCTGTACAAGCCACAATTACATCGTACTCAGCTCTACAGCCGTCATTAAAAATGACGGTATTACCATCTAATTTTTCAATATCTGGTCTTGGTTTTATTTTACCATGACGAATGGTATAAAATAAATCTTCATTGATGGTGGGGTGGTGGCTACCAACTGGTCCGTCAGGGTTTGGAAGCCCATACATTGTATTGGCACCATTCCTAATGCGAAGTGAAAGTTTTACCATTTTTTGCCACAGCCATCTTGGCATCCAATCCACTTTATGACTAAATACATCCGCAGGTACCCCCATTAAAAATTTTGGTGCTATCCAATACCCTCTGCGCCAACTTATATCTACAGATGCGGCCACTCTGCTACTTTCTACTGCCACATCACAAGCACTATTTCCGCCACCAATTACCAATACTTTTTTGTGCTTAAAATCCTGAAATTTTTTCACATCATGAGAATGCATCAATCTGCCACTAAAATGCCCGGGGTAAGAAGGCATACGTGGGTTCCAATGGTGCCCATTACAAACTGCCAATGCATCAAAATAATGCGTTTGTAGTACAGCATTTCTTTCTGTAATTATTTCCCAACGATTATCGGGCAAGCATTTACAATGTACCACTTTTGTATGGAAAGCTATCCGCTTCTCCACGCCAAACTGTGTAGCATAGTTTTTAAAATAGGTAGCTAAATGTGCATGTGAAGGATAATCAGGATAATCCTCCGGCATGTGATAATCATCATACTGACTGAGGGTACGAGAGGAAATAATATGCGTGGTTTCAAATACACTACTATGCCCAGGAGTTTCAGAAAAAATCCAGTTGCCACCTATTTCTCCGGCTGCTTCAAATACTGTAACCAACAGACCCTGGTCCAATAAATTCTTGGCAGCTGTAATACCCGAAGGCCCTGCACCTATTACACATACTGATTTTGGCATGGTGCTAAAGATTGAAATTTTTGATGAGAAAACATAGTGAGTTTGTCTTTTGTTTGAACCTGTTTTTTTGAATTATAAAAAGCCACATTGAAAAATGGAGCTCAGACTATATTCTTACATCAGTTATTTTCCAAACAACCCTTTTATGGAATCTAAAAGTCCACCACCACCCTGATGCTTATCTCCTCCTCCGGTAAATTGATTGAGTAAACCACCAATATCTAAACCACCCGTTTTGCCTCCAGATACTTTATTAAAAATATCCTGTATGTCAAAACTTTTATCATTTGGGTCATTGGTTTTGTGTACTAATTGATTCATAACAATTGGTATGAGCATAGATGCTATGCCACCGGCTTTGTTCTCGCCTAATCCAAATTGACTCATCAATCCTTGTACAACATTCGATTGAATATTTTGAGTGATTGGATTCTGATGAGCCTGGCCACCACCTTTAAACAAGCCAATGAGGTTTTCTACACCACCTCCCTGACCACCAGCTATAGCTTTTTGCAAGCCCTCAAAAATAGAACTCGATGCAAAACTTATAGCTTCATCGTTCCTCTCATTCGGAATGTCTGTGTTATTAATAATGGCATCACCAGCATGCTGCTTCACTAATTCTAATAAATTGTCTAACATTTTATATTAATTTTTGATGTTGTGAAAATAGGATTATATGGTATAGTAAAAGATTTTTTTTTGCTATAATTTTTTTCGCCCTACGGGCAATGATTGATAAGACTGCAGCAAATGAAGTATCCCTATACATTCTTACTGCTATTGCCTATATTGCCGCCATAAATAATGTGCTGAAAATATGATTATCAAAGGCTTTATGGCCCGGTTTGTTATAAGTATTTTGTTGATATCAAGTTGTTGCTTTGTGGCTTGTATTGATACCCAAAAGATTACATTGTTTGATAACCTGCCTGATTCATCTTGGATGCAGTTAAACACTATTGCATTACCAAATTCAATCATTCAACCCAACGATATGTTGGAGATAAGAATAGGTGGAGAAAGTGAGCAAACGGTGCAATACATTACGCAATATTTTGGTACTGCGGCAGGCAGCCCGCTCAATTGCATTGTAGATGCTTCGGGTCATATTGAGTTGCCCCGCTTGGGCAAACTTTTAGTAAGTGGCATGCAGCGAGATAGTGCTGTGGAAATGATCAGAAGCCGCTATGCGGAATTTTTAATTAATCCTGTAGTATCCATGCGGTACATGAACTTTAGATTTGCCGTATTTGGTGAAGTAAAAACCCCGGGATATTTTACCATTCCCAATGAAAAAATCAATCTGTTTGAAGCCTTGTCACAAGCAGGAGGTACCACACAATATAGTCGGTTAGACAATATTAAACTAATCAAAGATGTAAATGGCAATCGTAGAATCATTACTTTAAACTTCAATGATCAATCCATCCTAAATACACCCTATTTTTATTTAGATAGATATGATATGCTATATGTAGCTCCTTCGGGAAATAAAGCAAACTCCGATAACGTTGCAAAGTCGCTACCCATCATTACAGCAAGTGTAAGTGTATTGGCCATCATTATATCATTATTTAGATAGCACTATGAGTTTTCCTTTAGGTCAGATAGAAAATAACACCGATGGAGCCTCAGGCAAAAGCTTTGATATAAAAAAGTTTTTATTCCGCCTTTGGGATTTTGCACCATGGATTTTATTATCCTTATTGTTATCCTACGGTATAGCACTAGTAGTACTTCGCTATGCTAAACCCATTCATGTAGTTACATCCTATGTATTAATAAAAGACAATGAAGAAAACAGCAGGGATTATAATATTCTTCGGGAAATGGGTGTAATGCAAAACAGCAAAGAAGTACAAAATCAGATTGATATCATACAATCGTATAGTATGATGTACTCAGTTATAGATTCACTCAATTTAGATATCGGATTAATAGCAAAAGGAAAAATAGCTCAAACGGATTTATATGGCAAAAGCAGCCCGGTGTCTATTCACTTAAAAAGAATTTCTGATTCTATTTTCACCCCAAAATCTTACCATATAATATTTAGTACAGATAAATGCTCTATTGAAAATGAAGGTCGATATTATAACTATTTTTATGGCGTACCCTTTATACTGAATACAGTTGAGTTTACTATACAACCAAACCCAGGACAGAAATTTAGTGAAGATGGTGAATACTTTATTTATTTCTATGATCGGGCTCAGCTATCAAAAAGTTTACACAACACAATTTATGTTAAGCAACTGCATGACATGGGCGGAATCATACAGGTTAACTATGCAGATGCGGTACCAGAGAGAGGGGTAGATATTGTAAATACATTAATATCCACTTACAATGCTGCCGGCTTAAATGATAAAAATATTGTAACAGTAAAAACAACAGAATTTTTAAAAGACAGAATTGATACTATAAGTAGAGAGCTTGACCAACTTGAAGTACAAGCTGAGCAATATAAACAGCACAATAAACTTACTAATGTAGGAGAGTTGGGAAACCTTTATTTGAATCAGTCTGTGATGTATGATAAAGAAATTGCAACAGAAAGTGGAAATCTCCAAATATTAAAAGGTATTGAAGACTATTTGAATACGCCACAAACTAGCAAAGAAATTGTGCCTTCAGTAAATGGACTTACAGAGCCTACCATGCTGGCACTTATAGATCAGTACAACAGGCTTGTATTAGAGTATCAGGAGCAGGCCGGAGTAAGTACATCATCCGATCCTGTATTGCTGCGCAGAAAAAAACAATTGGATGATTTGCGGATGAATATAGTGCGAAACATTTCCAATATAAAGAAAGGATATGGTACTCGTATTGGTCAATTGCAGTCCACAAAAAATGATTTCGATAATCTGTTATCAGGACTACCCGAAGCGGAAAGAATTTATACAAAACTCAAAAGACAAATAGGCGTAAAGGAGCAAATATATTTATATCTCTTGCAGCGCAAGGAAGAAACAGATATGTCATTGGCCTCCAATATCAACGACACCCGTGTGGTGGATCCGGCAATTGACATGGGCGTTATAGAACCAAACAAAAGCAAGATCATCAGCTTAGCATTATCACTTGGCCTTGCCATTCCTATTATCATTCTTTTGATAATAGATTTTTTCAATAGTAAAATAGCTGAGCGAAGAGAAATAGAGGAGGGTACTACCACACCAATAGTGGGTGAGCTCTCGTTTTTAGAGCGGCTGGAAGAAAGGCTGATTACATTTAATAATAAGAGCCTTGTGGCAGAGCAATTTCGAATGATAAGAACAAACCTGCGCTATATTAATACGGAACCAAAAGGAAATATCATTTTGGTTACCTCTTTTATGAGTGGCGAGGGAAAGAGTTTTACCTCGATGAATCTGGCGGCAAGTTTTGCAGCAGCAGGCGGTAAAGTGCTACTGCTGGAGTTAGACTTACGAAAACCTAAACTGGCAGAATATATGCACGAAAAAAGAAGCCAAGGTTTTAGTGATTATATCGTAAATGAATTGCCAAAAGAACAAATCATACACCATAATCAAACACAAAACTTTGATTACATTACCTCTGGGCCCATACCACCAAACCCTTCTGAAATGCTGATGCATCCTAAAGTAAGCAGCTTGTTTGAAGCATTAAAAAATGATTATGATTATATCATTGTAGATACAGCACCAGCGGGTATGGTGGCAGATACTTTTATGCTCAATGACTATGCAGATTCCAGTATCTTTATATTAAGGTATCAATACTCATTTAAAAGTAGTATTGAGTTTATAGAAAGAGTCAATAAAGATAAAAAATTAAAGCGATTAAGTATTATTGTAAATGGTATTAAACGCAATAAAAAATTATACTATGGCTATGGATATGGATATAACGATATTGTTTCAAAGCCATATGGAGAGGGATATATTGATTTTGAAAATGGCCGCAAGGATAAAAGGTTTTCCATATTCCCCTTAGGAAAAAGAAAAAAATAATTTTGTTTTTTATCGTATATACCTATTAAAAAAATTAAAGCTCCATTTTTTATACAATCAACAAGATAAAATAAAAGATTGAATCAAAAGCCATTAGTAAACATAAGCAATAAGCCATTTTTCTTTCCGGCAAAAGAAATATGGCGATACAAAGATTTACTATTTTTTATGGTATGGAGGGATATTACTGTGCTATACAAACAAACCATTTTAGGTTTTCTATGGGCCATACTTAATCCACTTTTTCAAATAGTAATTTTTAGTGTTGTGTTTGGATATTTGGCAGGCATAAAGCCTGATGTGATGGGCATTCCCTATTTTCTTTTTTCTGCTTTTGCTGTTATACCATGGACCTATTTTTCAAATAGTTTAAGTACTTCTGCAAATAGTCTTTTATCATCGAGTGCACTCATAAACAAAGTTTACTTTCCCAGAATCATTCTGGCACTTACACCAGTATTATCCAAACTAATGGATTTTTTTATTTCACTGTTTATAGTACTCGTTTTATTAGTTGTATATCAGATAAATCCAGGCATTCGTTTATTGCTTTTACCCATACCTGTTGTATTGGTTATCATTACTGCTTTGGGTATGGGCACACTGCTTTCTACATTGGTTATACAATTTAGAGATGTAAGGTTTGCACTAAATTTTTTAATGCCATTGCTTATGTACATAGCCCCTGTAGCATTCCCTGCTTCATTGGTTGTAGAAAAGCTGGGCACTACCTGGTTTCGACTATATGCTTTATACCCCATGGTGGGGGTTATTGAAAGTTTTAGGGCTTGCTTTATCCCTACCAAAGCATTTCCTTGGGAGCTGGTTGGTATCAGCTATGTAGGAGCGATTATTTTATTTTTTTTTGGTATTGCCTATTTTAAAAAAATGGAAAACTTTTTTGCAGATATAGCATAAACTTTTGCGTGAGTAAACAACCTGTCATACGAATCAGTCATTTATCAAAAGCCTATACCATTGGTATGAAATATCAGTCTGATAAAACAATGGCAGCTGCGTTAAAAAAAATACTGATAAGACCTTTTGAAAACTATAAAAAAATTAGGAGTTTAAAAGACCCTTCATTGCATGATAATGAACAACTGATCTGGGCTTTGAAAGATATAAATCTTGAATTGTATGCTGGAGATGTATTGGGCATAATTGGTAAAAATGGTTCGGGAAAAAGTACCTTACTGAAGTTGCTTTCCCGCATTACTTATCCTACAAATGGGAAGATAGAAATGGCAGGACGAGCATCCAGTTTATTGGAGGTTGGTACCGGGTTTAATCCTGAACTTACCGGTAGGGAAAATATATTTCTTAACGGTACACTGCTGGGTATGACAAAAAGAGAAGTAACACAAAGATTTGATGAGATAGTAGCATTTAGCGGGGTTGAAAAATTTATTGATACCCCTGTAAAAAGATATAGCAGTGGTATGAAAGTTAGGCTTGCATTTGCAGTGGCCGCACATTTGGAACCCGACATTCTTATAATAGATGAAGTACTGGCAGTGGGCGATGCAGAGTTTCAAAAAAAATGTATTGGTAAAATGCAACAAGTTGCCAGTGAAAGTGGACGCACCGTATTGTTTGTTAGTCATGATATGCTTGCTGTGCATCGGTTGTGTAATAGATGCGTACTGTTGGATAAGGGTGTTATAAAAATGAATGGTATTCCAAAAGATACCATCGACGTTTATTTAAAATCAACTTTACCCATAAACCAAATACAGCATAATGATGTGCTGGATATAAAACGTGTGAGGGGTAATGGTCATTTTACCATTTTGAATTTCGACTTAGAGGATGGTGAAAGAAATAAAATTACACAACTATCTACAGGAAGTAGTTTTTGCATGGCAATACAGTATGCTGTAAAAGAAAAAGGTAGAAATCCTGTTGTCATTCTTCATATAAAAAATAAGGTGCAGGATATCGTTTTTTCTTGTGTGAGCAGAACTTCTTATGATGGATTAATGCAATTAAATAACAATGGTACCATAAGATGTGTATTGCCCTCATTGAGTCTGGTACCGGGCACTTACACAGTGGATTGTATTTTAAAATATGATTCCGATGTAACAGATCATATTGAAGGTTTATTGACCTTTGAAGTTATTGAGGGAGATTTTTATCAAACAGGAAAAATAGATGCCAGACCCAATGGGTACATTTTTTTCAAGCATCATTGGACTTTAGAATAGTGATTCATGCATTCAAAAAAAAGAATATTAATACCCATAAATGGACAAGGTACTGTAGTACACCTGATAAGAACAGGCATTGTAGATGATATTGCAAAATATATGCAACCGATACTTTTATTGTATTGGCAGGATGCAATATTAGAATCAGAACTTAGCAGCAAAGGCTATGAATTTTTTTATGTGGAAAAGCCTGGATTTTCTCCAGATTACTATAGGTTGTACGATCAAATAAATACCTGGTATGAAGTAAAATTAAACCCACATAAAAGCATACAGATTACTTCGTCTTTGCATAAAAAATATAAAACGAGAAATAGGAAATTAAAGAGCAGATTAAAAGAGTGGTATCATCAACTATTAGCTTATACAGCTCCGGGAAGAAGTAAGCATTGGATTGCTAAGGAGGAGGGATTAATGAAAACAGAAGAGCCTTATTTATTCTACAAACAATGGATGATAGCACATGAGATTGATGCCCTATTTACAGTAGCTCCTTTTTTACAAGAAATAAATCTGATGGGTCGTGTATTACATCATTTGGGCAAACCTACAATTGCCTCTATTCATTCCTTCGATAATGTAACAAAGCGAAAATGGCAACCATTTATTTTTGACCATTATTTCGTTTGGAATACATTCAATCAACAAGAATTAATAACTATTTATCCTGCACTCAAGCACAGCTCAGTAAGTATAACAGGAGCACCACAATTTGATTTTCATTTTAAGCTTGAATATGTTTTGCCAAAGCAGGAATGGCTTAGCATGATGGGCTTGCCAGATGATAAGAAAATCATTCTATACGCAGGTGGCGCAGCAGTCCATTTTCCCACAGAACCGCAGTATGCAGCCACATTGTGTAAGGCAATTGAAAATGGAAATATTGACCAGAATGCAGTTATATTATTAAGGAGTCATCCACTCTGCAATATTGATAGATGGAAAAATTTTATTGGCTCATCTCCAGTCATATTTTACTATCAACCTACCCATGGGGTCAATAAAAATAATTACAGCAATGTGTCTATTACAGACATTAAAATACTAGTATCTACACTTTTTTATAGTGATGTACATATCAGTCTATGCTCTTCTATGGCAATAGATGGAAGTATTTTTAATAAACCTCAAATTGCTCCATATTATGACAATGTAAATAAAGCTGGTGAGCCATATTTGAAATCTATATATACACAAAAACATTTTCAATCCATAGTGGCATCAGGCGTTTTACAGTTTGCTGATTCAGAAGAAAACCTATTGTCAATAGTGAATAAAAATTTAGACAAACCCCAGCATATTTCAGCATGTAAAAAATGTGTTGAAGACATTATTACATTTACAGATGGACAGAGTACAAAGCGTGTAGCTCAATCCTTAGCATCATTACTAATCAATGAAAATTCTACACGTCATTCATAATTACCATCCTGCAAAAGGTGGACCCCAGTACACAGTAAAACAACTCAGTGAAAAGCTGGTTGCTGATTATCATGATGACGTGCAAGTATTTACTTCAGACTCATTGTATGGCCCTGAAATGCAACTGTACCAAAAAATTGCCCCATCCATTACATCCATAGCAGGAGTAGCTGTACAGCGATTTCCTTTTGTAAGATGGCACTACCCCATCATTGATTTTTCAAATAGGGTGTATAAGCGAATGCTTGCAAAACCATTGCCCCAAAATCTCTTAAATAAAAGATGGGGTATGGATAGTCCATTGCTGTATAAAGCCATGAATCGTCAAGAAGCAGATATAATTATGGCATCCACCATCAACTATAATTTTTGTGATTATCCTTTTTGGCGTATGCATACAAAAGCTCCAAAACCCTTTGTGGTGTACGGATCGCTGCACATGCATATCAATTGGCCGCAGCAGGCAGCAGTCATTAAAAGAGCCAGGGCCTGCGATTGTTATATTGCAAATACAAATTTTGAAAAAGATAAACTCATCAATACTTATGGAGTAAGCGATGCCAAAATAATTACGATTGGCACCGGCATTGAGCCGGATGAATATTTCTGTTCTGATGATGTTGTATATACAAAAAGGGAGCAGCTTAATTTAAAGCAGTCTGAAATTGTACTGGGATATATTGGAAGATTATCAGAGGGTAAAGGCGTAGAATTACTCCTTGACGCATTTAAAAAAATTGAACAAAAATTTCCAACCGTTAAGCTATTGTTGGCAGGTACAAAAACGCCTTATTCTGTAGCGTTAAAAAAAACTTATCGCAATAACAGTCGTATCATCATTATTGAAGACTTTGAAGACAATGAAAAGAAAGAATTATTTAATGTGATAGATATATTTGTAAATGGATCGAAGGGAGAGTCATTTGGTGTTGTTTTTTTAGAAGCATGGAGTTGTAGAAAACCAGTTATAGGCGCAAATACTAAAGCTGCTGCAGATGTGATTGCAGACGCTAAAGATGGATTTTTATTTGAAATAAATAAAGCAGATGCATTGGCTGAAAAAATGGAATTACTGATTCAGAATGTCAATCTTTGCAAGCAGATGGGTGAAGCAGGTTATTTAAAAATAAAGCAACAATATAATTGGTACAATATCGTAGCACAATACAGGCATGCTTATACCATTGGGATTGAAAACTTTAAACAAAATCGAAGGGAAAATAAGCAATTATAACAATCATTTAATCATAAGTAAGTCTATTGTGAAAATACTTTTTGTTGTAAAAAATTATTATCCATCTGTGGGAGGTACTCAGATATTCTTTCAGCAAATGGCCGAATATTTTGTACAATATTTTAAGGATGAAATACATGTTTTTACCATTGATTCTTTGTATGGCTCTGAAAAACTTAACTACAAAAAAGCAGGGCCTAAGTATGAAAATATCAATGGTGTACATATTCATAGGTTTCCATATTGGAGATGGCATATAAAATCATTCATTTTTATATCAAGGGTTTTGAATAAGCTTGGTCTATCAGTTCCTGAATTCATTACAGATCATATTGTAGGACCTTATTCTCCAAAACTAAAAAAAGCTATGATACGTACTGATGCGGATATTATTGTGGCTTCGTCATCCAATTATCTGCACATGCGTTATCCCTTATGGCGCATGAAGATTGAACAAAGAAAGCCCTTTCTATTTCAAGGTGCTATTCATTTTAATATCAATGAAAGCAGAAAAGTGTTTACCTCAAAAACGCTTCGTGCCATACAATTTTCTGATGTCTATTTAGCAAATACCTTTTATGAAAAACAAATGCTAATAGCAAAAAAGGTATTGAGTGAAAAGATTCAGGTAGTAGGATGTGCAGTAGATTGTGATGCTTTTAAAAGCAATGGGCAAAATAATTTTAAAGCAAAAAATAATATTCCTGCAGATGCCTGCTTAGTTGGGTATATAGGCAGAATAAGCCCTATGAAAAGTCTTGACATTCTTTTGGAAGCGATGAAGAATGTGTGGGAAAAGAATAAGCATATTTACCTTGTCATTGCAGGACATGATAATGATTATGCATCCATTTTACAAAAACAAATCAACCTGATGCCTATGCAAATTTCACAACAAATTATCCTGCTTACAAATTTGGATGAAGAACAAAAGATAAACTGCTTTCATGGTATCGATATTTTTGTAATGCCTTCGGCAAATGAATCTTTTGGTATAGTTTTTTTAGAAGCATGGGCTTGTAAAAAACCTGTTATCGGGGCAGGCATAAAAGCGATTGCATCTGTGATAATAGAACATGAAGATGGTCTATTGATGGAACCCGGAAATCCGGAAAGCCTTGCTGAGAAAATCTTATTATTGGCCAACAATTCACAAATGAGGGCCCAGTTGGGAAATAGCGGATATAAAAAGGTATTAGACCAGTATGATTTACATGCTGTAGCAAAAAAATTTCACAACATTTGCATCAGCCAAATAAACCAAAAAACATGTTTGTAGAAGAAGCACAATGGATAGCAGAATGCCTACAATGTTTATCACTCACATCGGATGACCATATAGGCAATATTGGTTCTTCAAATGAGGTTTTCAGAAAACAAATTCAGCCGCATATACATCAGGAAATTTTTGCACCGTTAGAATACAAACAAATTCCGGTGGTACATATCGATCAAAAATTAGACGAGGGTATAGATTTGGTTGCAGATGTAACAGTGCCATTTGCTCATACACATCTCGATAATCAATTTTCTGTATTGTTATGCAATAATTTGTTGGAGCATGTTACAGATATAAATCTTGTCTGCAAAAACTTAGTGCAATGGTGTGCCGCTAATGGATATTTACTACTTACTGTGCCGTATAAATATCCAAAGCACGAAGATCCAATAGATAATATGTTTAGACCCACGCCTACAGAAATAGTAGGATTGTTTGTAAATGTCGATATTGCAGTCATCCATCAAAAAGTGATTACAATAAATCGCATTGAAAACTATCCTATAAAAAAATCCGCATATCCTATTTGGGGATATCGCAATCGCATAAAATATTTTTTTGGATTTAGGTATAAGGTATCTGGTGTATTAATAAAATTGATGCAAAAATAATGTGTGGACTAGTCGGTTATTTTTCTTTTTCGAATGATGTGCCTGATGAAAATTATTTTCAGTGGTGCATACATACTATGAAACACAGGGGGCCAGATGATAGTGGTTTATGGAGCAATGGGCGAAATTATCTTGCCGCCTTTGTGCGGCTATCAGTGAGAGACATTTCAACACATGGGCATCAACCTATGTTTTCTGTAGATAGAAATTATTGCATCACTTTCAATGGCGAAATCTATAATACTTCAGAGATAAAGCATTCGCTGAATGACTTCTCCATTGTATGGCAATCATCATCAGACACAGAAGTACTGTTATATGCCATAATCCATCTTGGCATTCAAAAGGCTTTAGAAATGATTGATGGCATGTTTGCCTTTGCTTATTTTGATGTAAAAAATGATGCATTGATTTTGGCAAGAGATAGAATGGGCATTAAACCATTGTATATTGGACAGAACAAAAACGGTGTGGTATATAGCTCTCAATATGACCATATCATCAATCATCCTTTTTTTAAAAACAATAGTATAGATAGTAATGCACTGGGCCAATATCTTCAACTTGGCTATGTGCCAGTCGGCTTAGGAATGCTGGAAGAAACTTGGCTGGTACCACAAGGCCATTATTATACCATTCATAAGCAATCCATACAAGCCTATCAGTATTATGAATTTGCAAAAGAATCAGTTGTACATAAGGATAGCAGTTTAGAAAATACATTATCAACTGCCGTGCAAGCACAATTAGTAAGTGATGTTCCGGTTGGTTGTTTTTTATCAGGAGGTGTTGATAGTAGTTTGATAACATTGTTAGCAGCAAAATCAAATAGTTCCCTACATAGCTTTACTATAGGCAATCAAGAAAGCAATTTTGATGAATCAGCAAAAGCCGCAGCAGTAGCCAATATGGCAAAACTAAAGCATCATATTTCATTTCTTGGATTGGACAATGCCTCAAGCCTCATACAACAACATGTAGCAGCATTTAGTGAGCCCTTTGCGGACCACTCCAGTTTGCCTTTATTGCATCTTGCATCTTTTACAAAACAAAAAGCAACAGTAGCGCTCAGTGGCGATGGAGCAGATGAACTATTTTGGGGATATCAACGCAGTTTAAAATTATTAAAGAGTTCAAAACTCTATAGCCATTCGCATTTTCTGAGAAAACCATTGGCCTCAATGAATAAAATCTATCATGGCAAAAAACGAATTGGGGCAGGGTATTGGAATCAAGATAATTTTGATATGTTATATTATCAACGCTTATATAATATCGGTGCTTATGAGCTTGTACCAGAGCTGTTTTTGGGAAAACTATCTTGGCCTAAGAGTATTTCTACACTTTCAAAAGAATTGGACTCAAATACAAATATCCATGTGTTAATGAATCATGCCAGAATTATTGAATTGCAGTTTCATTTGCAAAGAATTTTATTGAAAACGGACAGAGCCACGATGTTTTCGGGACTGGAGCTGCGTGTACCTTTTTTGAGTAATGCAATGTTGAAATTTGCAGCATCACTTTCTTACAAAGATTGTATTCATTCGAAAAATGGAAAGTACAATTTAAAAAAATCCCTTAGCAGTATAATGGGATCAGAATTTGCATTCCAAAAAAAGCAAGGATTCATTATTCCTATTGAACAATGGATGAAGGGGCCATTAAGAAAAGATATTATAGAGAAATTGTTTGATTTGCCAACAGCATTGGTCCATTTCTTTGAAGTGGAAAAATTGCGTAAGCATATTACTGAATATTTTGAAGGGAAAAATAATCATGGCAATTTTATTTGGACGATCTATGTATTGGTGCTTTGGTATGATTTTCATGTAAATATTTTTGAACACTAAACATGCGCATATTATTTATCACAAATAAATTTCCTTCAAAAAGTGAAACATTTATTGCTACAAAAATATTGGGCTTAGCAGACCGCGGTCATGAGATATTGATTTGCTGTAGTGCTTATAGCCCGGAAGATTTAACTACTCCTATTTCAAACAATATTCGTATCGAAATCATCAATAAAAAAAATTTATTACAATATGCTGCCATGCACCCTCAGCATGCAATAGATCATCTCAGAAAAAGCACAAAACTTTCTAATAACTTCCTGATTCACATTGCAGAAAGATTTAATCCCGATATCATACATTTTGTTTTTTCCGGATTGGGGGTACTGTATTTGGAAGCAATAAAAAAACTGCCTGGAAAGATAGTGGTAAGTTGCCGTGGAAGTGGTGAAAAACTAATGCCACTTTTACAAACTGATCGTTCGGAGAAAATGAAAGTTTTATTTGATCAAGTAGATGCTATTCATTGCGTGTCGGGTGACATGCGTCAGACAATCATTCCGTATTGTAAGGACTCGGCTAAAATATTCATTCAATATACCGGTATCAATACTTCTGAATTTATACCAGAAAACAAAGTAAGTAAACAAAGTCAATTTACAATTCTTACGGTGGGCCGTTTAACTTTACAAAAAGGATATATAACCGGTATGCACATCATGTATAAATTGAAAAAAGCAGGTTACGATTTTAAATGGATTATCATAGGTGATGGGCCTCAAAAATTGGAAGTAAATTATCATTGCCATTTTATGAAACTGAATGATGTGATAGAATTTGCTGGCTCAAAAAATCAAAAAGAAATTATACCCTATTACAAAAATGCAGATGTGTTTTTTTTGCCGAGCATCTATGAGGGAGTGAGCAATGCGGCCATTGAAGCTATGTGCATGAAGCTACCAGTTGTATGTACAAAGGCCGGAGGTATGCAGGAGGTAATTGTGGATGGAGATAATGGATTTTTATCAGATGTGGGTGATATAGACACCATGTATGATTGTATAAAACAAATGATGACAGACGAATCTCTTGGCCATCAAATAGGTGAAAGAGCCTATCAATCTGTTGTGGATAAATTCACTACAACAAATTATCTGAATGGCTTTGAAAAAAAGTACAATGAATTAATCAAAATGAATCAACCAACAATATTGTAATTCACTTCAAATGATTGCATTCAGCTTTATCAAATATGTAAAGGGCTGCTGGCAGTTCTCACTTACGCCGGATGTAGCAAATGCTACTGCCTGTTGCATTATGATAGATGCCAATCAGATATCAGATCATCAATACAATACATTATCTGCGCAGCTGGCAGATGAAGCTTTTGCACAATGGAATAATGGCGTTTTATTGGAAGCATCGGCTACTGAAAGGAATTATATTAAAACCCTGAATCCCCCAACATTGCAAGATGAATATCGCTTTATAAAAAAATATTGGGGATCAAAGTGGTGCCTTTATATTTTTTTAATACGGGTTTTGGGTCTTCATAATCCCCTAAAAGAAATAAAGGCTTTTATTTATACACTTCATGTCAAAAAAAATGTATTAGGTGCTAAGGTAATTCCATACAAACAGTTTGATGAAACGGATATCAACAAAAATTATTTAGTAAGTATCATCATCCCTACCTTAAACAGATACGATTATTTAAAAGATACATTACAAGATTTGTGTCATCAAACTTTTACAAATTTTGAAGTGATCGTAACAGATCAATCAAATCAATTTGATACCACATTTTATGAATCATTTCCACTTAACATTGTATTGATTAGGCAAGAAGAAAAACTACTGTGGACAGCAAGAAACAATGCCATCAAGAAGTCTAAGGGATCTTTAATATTATTTTTTGATGATGATAGCAGGGTAGCTCCTGATTGGATTGAAATGCATATAAAAGCAATAAATTATTTTAATGCTGATGTGTCTGCTGGTGTGTCGCTTGCATCTGCAGGTGCAAAGATACCTGCTGATTATAATTATTTAAGATGGGCAGATCAGTTTGATAGTGGCAATGCAATGGTAAGGCGCAAAGTATTTGAAAAAACCGGATTGTTTGATGAGCAGTTTAACGAAGGCAGACAGGGAGATGGCGAGTATGGCTATAGGTTATATATGCATGGGTGCAGGAGCATCTCAAACCCAAAAGCATACCGGGTGCATCTCAAAGCAGACAAGGGTGGCCTACGTGAATCCGTTGGCTGGGATGGATGGCGACCAAAATACTGGTGGCAACCAAAGCCCGTTCCCAGCGTGTTGTATGCTTATAAAAAATATTTCACAAAATCATCTTATAGATATACTGTTTTTTTAAATCTTCTATTATCACATAGTACTTATGCCATGAAGCGCAATGCAGCAATACGTTATTTGAGCATGGTCATTTTTTTTATAAGTATTCCACTCACATTTATACGTTATAGAAAAAGTGAACGGATTGCAGAAGAAATGTTTTTAAAATTTCAAACAGGTCAGAAGCCTGTTCAACATTTAATGCCTCGGGTTATTTCATGAAAGATAAAACACTTGCCATCATATCAGACTGTTTACATATTGAAGATGCAAACGGCAAGGTGGGAACACAGGTGCATATTTTTTGCAGACAAATGCAAGCTTTGGGAAAATATTTTAAACAAGTTATATTAATTTGCCCTGTCATTAATTCTGATGCACAAACACTTTCTCTTTCTTACTATCCGAGTTCATTTACATTTATTAAAATGCCTGTAAGAGGAGGCAAAAGTACAAGGCACAAACTGCAAATACTCTTTACAATTCCTTTGTGGATGAAAGCATTTCAAAGAGTAAAAGTACAAGCCGATTTTTTCTTTTTAAGGTTTCCAAACAATATCAGCATTCCGGGTATCTATGCTTTCAGAAAGCAAAAAAAGTTTGCACTTTATACAGGCACTTGGAAAAATTATTTGCATGAGCCATTAAGCTTCCGCATACAGAAAATATTGCTTAGATATTTTTTCAATGGTCCGGTGCTGATCTATCATCATGCACCTGAAAAAAAATCAAAGTTTCATCCTACCTATAGCCCATCCTATAGCTTGCAAGAATGGGATCAAGCATTGCCTGCCATAGAGCAAAGAATTAGGCGTTGGCAAATGCCAAATCATGTACCTGTATTTCTTTCTGTAGGTAGTTTACTCCCAATAAAAAATCACCTATATACATTAGAGGTATTTAAAAAATTAAAAGAAAAAAAAATTGCTTGTAAACTCATCATTGTAGGAGATGGATTCTTAAAGTCAGATCTTCAAAAATTTATAGATGTACATCAATTGTCTGATACAATTAAATTAGCCGGACATTTGCCCACACAAGCATTGAAAGAAATGTATCTACAGTCAGACTTTATTATACAGCTGCCACTTGCAGAAGGATTTGGGAAAGTGCCGATGGAAGGTTTTTTTTATGGTCTTATTCCATTTATTTCAAATACAGCAATGGCGTCAAGTATAGTTGGAGTGAATAATGAAAGGGGCTTTATTGTACAGTTGAATAATGCAAGTGATCTTGCTGATATAATATGGCAAAAACTTAAGGATACACATGCGCTTGAAGATATAATGAGCAGCGCAAGAATGTTTGCAAAACATTATACATTAGAAAACTGGGCACATACAATTATTAAAAGCGTTGTAGAAAAAAATGTTTAGGAGCGAATACCAGATATCTTTTAAAAGCCCATTGCTACAGCACTTGGTGGCATTGCTCTCCGGCGTCATTATTGGATTAAACCTTTTGCCGGCATCACTCATTATGCTTATGGTTTTTGGCACAGCTATGTTAGTACTGATTCATGGATTTATCGGGAAAACGGAAACTGCATTTGCATGGTTACCATACCTCTGTTATATTGAAGTGTATTGTAGGGATAAAATAATGGAAATACCTTATTTATTCTTGCCCTATTTCTTTGTACTCTACTTTGTAATGATGCTTGTAAAACAATGGCCGGTACTTCACTTTCATAACCGATCATTCTTTTTTCTGTTTCTATTTGTTGTAGTAGAAATCGTTAATGGTTCCAGGACTAAAGACCCGGAATATGCAAGATTTTTAATCACAAATTCTGTAGCATTATTTTTTGTTGCATTATGGGCCAGTTGCAATGTATTATCAAATAAAGAAATAAATCGCCTTTTGTATAATCTCAAGCTTGCAGGAATATTTACATGTGGCATCATTCTCGTATCACAACTTACGCACAATATCAGCTATGGCACCTATTCCATGTCTGAAGCTATGAATGGGTTGGCACCTGTACAAATAAGTGCTTACTTAGGCTTATGTTCTATTTTATATTTTCTGTCTATTATGCAGCAGCAGGGCAAACTGATGTTTATCATTAACACTGCATCATTTTTTCTTTCTACTACTTTTCTTGCACTCAGTTTTTCCAGAGGTGGGCTCTATTTTTTGACTGCTGTAATTGGCTTATACTTTTTGTTTAATTATAAAAAAGTTTCGAACATTTATTTACTCTTCATTTTAGTACCCTTAGCATTTTTAGCATATACCTTTACCATAGAAACTACACATGGCGTTATTCTAGAAAGATATAATGATACAAATACTTCCGGACGAAGTGTTTTAATAGATGCGGGTATTTCCTTATTTTCAATGAATCCAATATTTGGCGTGGGTACTGCCAATTTCAATGATGCTATTTTTGAAAATAACCTGTATCATATTACCTCCGGTGCCCACAATGAATTTATACGTGTTATTGCTGAGCATGGCTTATGTGGTGCTATACCTTACTACTTATTTTATCTATCCACTATCATCGGGATATTAAAAAGAAAAAAATCTTGGTTTCAAATGGGTGTGTTTTTTTTAGTTTTATTTATTTTAATCATCATTCACAATGGCTTAAAAATTTCAATTCAACCAATCATTTTGCTGGTCATCATAGCAACACCGTATGAGCTACTTCGGGTATTTGCAAATCAGAAAAAGGAACAAATACAGGATACAAAAGAGCAAAACCTTGCAGCCATTTAAGATGAAGAAAATTCTAATTATCACCCTGAGCGTTTATGATAAAGAGAGGAAGTGCTTTCCTGTAAATGTTGATCTTAACATTGCAAAGGTTTTGCAAACCCATGGAGTACCTACACTTACTGTTCAACTAAAAAAAGGAAGATTATGGCATACCATATTTTGTATTTGGAAAATGGTAACTAAAAGCTATGAATATGATATGATGGTATTGCCATTATTCGGCACAAGAAATAGTGTTATATGGTATCGCATCATAACGTGGATAGGTACTATATTGAGGAAAAAAAAAATCACCATTGTTCGTGGTGGCTCCATAGTAGATAGAATAAATGAAAAAGGGAATCCATTCATTCAAATATTTCAAAAGGCAGATACAATCATTACCCCATCTTCATTTTTTCAACATGTATTCAAGGAAAAAAAAATTGAATCTACGGTGATTGAAAACCCAATTACTTTAAGCAATTATACTTTTCACAAGAAAAATAAAATTCGCCCAAGATTAATATGGATGCGCACATTTCATGATATCTATAATCCATTTATGGCTGTAAGTATTGCTGCACAATTAATAAAAAAATATCCTGATTTTGAGCTGGTGATGGCAGGTGGAGATAAGGGGCTGTTGGATGCCTGTAAAAATGCTGCCATCGAAAATGGCCTGGGCAATCGTATATCATTTCCAGGCTATATTAATCTGCAACAAAAAAATCAATTGGCTTCAGAATATGATCTTTATATCTGCACCAATAAAGTAGATAATGCTCCATTTTCCTTTATAGAATTTATGGCAATGGGTGTGCCTATTGTTTCCGTATCAGTTGGCGGTATTCCTTTTATGATTACACATCAATCCAATGGATTACTTTGTTCCGATAATAGTCTGGATGAAATGGTCAATCAAATCAGCACACTCATCGAAAATCCTGAACTGGCATCAAAGATTACAACCCAAGCATATCAATATGTACAAGGTTATGATGAAGCTATTGTGGCTGCCAAATGGAAAACACTTTTAAATAAAGTCAGATCAAAATCATGATACCATTTTCGCCCCCATATATTGATGATGAAACCATTTTAGAGGTTACAAAAACCCTACAGAGTGGATGGATTACCACCGGACCACGTGTAAAGGAATTAGAACAGCAAGTGGCATCACTATGTGGTGTATCGTATTGTCTTGCTGTAAATTCAGCCACCTCTGCAATGATGCTCCTGTTGCATTGGTATGGTGTGGGCCGAGGCGATGAAGTCATCATTCCCGCATACACTTATTGCGCCACTGCGCTTGCAGCCATGCATATAGGTGCCACACCCATAATGGTGGACGTGCAAGAAGACTTCACCATTGACCCACAAAAAATTCATGCTGCCATCACACCAAAAACAAAAGCAATTATTACTGTTGATTTTGCCGGCTGGCCTTGTGATTATGATGCTATATATAAAATAATAAATAGTACGTCCATTCAAAAAAAGTTTATACCAAAAGGCATCCACCAGCAGCAGCTGGGAAGAATTTTAGTTATGAGTGATTCGGCTCATGCACTGGGTGCTATATATAAAAATAAATCAATGGGCGTGCAGGCAGATATCACGGTATTCTCCCTACATGCAGTCAAAAATGTAACAACAGCTGAGGGCGGTGTAATAGCTATCAATCTGCCACCAACATTTTCTGCACAGCAGGTATATGATACATTGCGTTTGTGGAGTTTGAATGGACAAACAAAAGATGCTTATCAAAAAACAGTAGTGGGTGGCTGGCGTTATGATATAGTATATCCTGGTTTTAAAATGAATATGCCCGATGTGCTTGCCGCCATTGGCATTGCGCAACTTAATAAATATAAAGAAAATTTATTGCCCGCCAGAAAGCGGGTAATGGAGACCTACAATTCAATTTTTTCAGCATACCCCTGGGCTATTATACCTCCTTTTAAAAAGAGAGGATGCAGCAGCTCCTATCATCTCTATCCCTTGCAGATAAAAAATTGCACAGAAAAACAAAGAGACAAAATCATACATGAAATATCAACATTAAAAGTAGGCGTTAATGTACATTTTGTACCCCTCCCTTTGCTCACTATTTTTAAAAATATGGGTTATACAATGACAGCCTATCCTATGGCTTTTAAACTTTACCGTCAGGAAATATCTTTACCCATATATCCACAGCTTACAAACGCACAATGCATAGAAGTGGCAAATGCAGTTATACAATCTGTTACAAAAATTTTGAAGATTAAATGATGCTGATCAGGTTTTTTGATATCTTACTTGCCTGTATAGGTCTCATTATTTTGAGTCCATTGTTTGTCATTATTGCCATTTTCATCAAAGTAGATTCAGATGGGCCTGTTTACTTTAAACAGATGCGTACAGGTCGTTTTGGCAAAGCATTCACTATCTATAAATTTAGGACAATGTTTGTAGCACAAAGCAAGGATTTATTGATTACATCAAGCAATGATCCCCGTATTACAAATGCGGGCAAATGGCTACGCCAATACAAAATAGATGAGTTGCCTCAATTGTATAATGTGCTGATAGGACAAATGAGTTTTGTAGGCCCAAGGCCCGAAGTAAAAAAATATACAGATTTATATACTTCTGAGCAGCAAGTTGTATTCTCAATAAGGCCCGGCATTACCGACTATGCTTCATTAGTATATCAGCAGGAGCAGCAAATACTTTCACAAACATCAAACCCTGAAAAATTGTACTTGGAAACTATAATGCCCCGAAAAATCAGGTTGAATAAAATTTATCTACACAAGATGAATATCGTTAACTATTTTACTATAATTTTACTTACTATTATAAACCGTACCAGGTTTACTATTAGAAAACGAAAACGGCCTATATCATAAATTGGTTGGGCAATTTTTATTAAAAATGAATTTTGAACGGAGTCAGAAAATTTCTTCTTAAAAATAGGATAACCCCCAAGTGGGTTATTTTTCTAATAGACCTATTGGTATGTGCGCTCTGCTTTGTGTATTCAAATTATTTACTTTCAGATTTTAAAATTGTAACCTTTTATCAGCATGAGTTGGTATATGGTGTACTTTTAATAACAATTATAAACAGTATATTCTTTTTTACATTCAAAACCTATGATGGCATTATAAGGCTTTCAGAGTTTCAGGAATCGCTACGTTCTGTAAGTGCAGTCTTTTGTACATTTTTTCTTTTAGTATTAATCAATATTGTTTTAAAAGTTTTAAACTATAACTCATATATAGCCACATCATCACTCATTGTATATTTTTTTACCAGTGCATTTGTCATTACAGGTTATCGTATTTTAGTACGTAAGCTGTATGCAGCAAGTGTGGAGGACAATGAAATAATTCCTGTTATTATTTATGGCTGTGAGCACAGTGGCTCTGTGTTTAAACAATCATTGGATGGAGATATTACACACAGATACAGAGTAGTAGCTTTTGTAGATGATGATGAGCGTTATATTGCCAAATCCATTGACGGTACTACCATTTATTCCTATAAAAACTTATCCAATATTATTGATTTATTTCATGTGCAGATTTTATTCTTTGCCCGTCCAGATTTGAATATCAAAATCAAAAACAAAGTGGTGGATGATTGCTTAGAAAAAAGGGTAAAAGTGATGAATATTCCTCCTGCCAATCAGTGGAGGCATGGTCACGTAGCTATCCATCAAATGAAAGAAGTACAAATTGAAGAACTGTTGGGCAGACCAGCCATTGCGTTAAACAATGATTTCGCACTTGGCACTATGTTGAAGGGTGCAAAGATTTTGATAACAGGAGCTGCGGGTTCTATTGGTAGCGAGTTAGCACACCAGATAGCTGCTCACCAACCCTCATTGTTAATCCTCTGCGATCAGTCTGAAACTGCACTGCACAATCTGGAGTATGCTTTAGAAGAAAAGTATCATGGTGCGGCTCAGGTCAAGTCATTTCTCTGCGACATAAAAGATTATCATGCAGCTGAGCTCATGTTTGCGCAAAATAATCCTGAAATCGTTTTTCATGCAGCAGCATATAAGCATGTGCCTGTTATGGAAAATCATCCATCAGAAGCTATAAGAAACAATGTTTTTGGAACTAAAGTAGTGGCAGATCTTGCCATCAAATACCATGTAGATCGCTTTTTATTTATCTCTACTGACAAAGCTATAAACCCTACTAATATTATGGGGGCTTCCAAAAGGATAGCAGAAATGTATTGTCATATTCAGCAGGAAAAAGATTATACCCCTACGGGGAATGTATTTGCCATAGACCAACAACACAGTAAAACAAAATTCATCACTACCCGATTTGGAAATGTACTGGCATCCAATGGTTCAGTCATTCCACGTTTTCATGAGCAAATAAAAAATGGAGGGCCAGTTACGGTTACTCATCCGGATATCATCAGATATTTTATGACCATACAGGAAGCTTGTTCATTGGTGCTTGAAGCAGCCGCCATGGGTCGTGGAAGTGAAATATTTATTTTTGATATGGGGGATCCCGTTCGTATCTATGATCTGGCTACAAAAATGATACAACTTACCGGTCGTGAGCCAGGCCGAGATATTCAAATACAAATTACCGGCCTGCGGCCGGGTGAAAAACTATATGAGGAATTACTAAACAATAAAGAAGAAGTAATACCAACACATCATGCAAAAATTTTGATTGCAAAAAATGCATCATTCGATCATGTAAAAATGAGTACCGCCATCAACAATCTATTATTATCAGCAGATGCTTATGACGATGAGCAGGTGGTAATGGCTATGAAAAAAATTGTACCCGAATTTATTAGTAATAATTCTATCTACTCCCTATTTGACAAAACCGCCATAAATGATGTAGATCAAAAACAGCATTTGCTCAATTAAATTCATACAGTAATTTTGCAATATGTTTTCTTTTTTTAAGTCTTCGAAAGTAACACCCAGCTTATCCTTTATTGGGGTAGATATGCACTCCCATCTTTTGCCGGGTATAGATGATGGTTTGCAAAAACCAGAAGATACCATCAGTTTCATGGAGCAGCTGCATGACATGGGATATAAGAAGTTTATTTGCACACCACATATTTTGTCTGATGTACACCCCAATACTCCGGATACAATTTTGCCAAAGCTTGAGCTCATCCGGCAAATGGTAAAAGACAATGGCCTACCTGTACAAGTAGAGGCAGGAGCTGAATATATGGTTGATTTAGAAATGGAGGCATTGGTAAAAAATGACAAAAAGCTAATGACTTTTGGTGATAATTATATCCTTATTGAAATGTCATATTTGGCGGCTTCGCCAAATATGGAGCAAGTAATTTTTACCTTGCGCATGAAGGGTTTAAAACCAATACTCGCACACCCCGAAAGATATACTTTTCATCACCGAAACTTTGCTATATATGAGCGCTACCAAGATCTTGGATGTTTACTTCAGGTAAATTTGCTTTCACTGCAAGGATACTACGGAGAGCCGGTAAGGGAAATTGCAGAAAAATTATTGGAAAAGAAAATGGTTTCATTATTGGGAACAGATATGCACCATGCTACACATCTACAAGCACTCAAAGATCTTGCTTCCAAAAAAAGCTTTTATAAAAAACTGGAAGGTCAAAACATAAGAAATAATGAGCTTTTTGGATAAGCCTATAGCTGTTGTAAATATTCTTGGAGCATAATTGCAGCAGCTATCATATCCTTATTTTCTTTTTTCTGTCTATCTTTTTTTTTCATACCCATTTGTATCATGGCTTGTGCGGCCATTTTGGAGGTATTGCGCTCATCCACTTTTTGTATAGGTATTGCAGGAAATTTTTTAGTGAGCTGTTTGATAGCAGCTTCCACTAAAGGAGTGGCATGTGTAGCAGTATCATCCCAATTGAGTGGTTCGCCTATTAATATCAATTCAACTGCTTCTTTTGAAAAATAATCCTTTAAAAAAGGAATAAAATCTTTTGTAGCTATTGTGGTTAATGGGCTTGCTATAATTTGTAAGGGATCTGTAACAGCTATGCCCGTACGCTTAGCTCCATAATCAATACAAATGATTCTTGCCATATTATAACTAATTAAAAAATAAATCTGTAATTACAAATATTGCAAACACTACACTGGCAATACCATTTGTGGTCATAAAAGCCAGATTTACTTTGCTCAAATCTCCGGGTTTTACAAGTCTGTGCTGATAGACCAACATGCCACCAAATACAGCAGCTCCTACCCAATACAACACCCCCATTTTCCCATAAACTCCTGCCCCTACTATACAAGAAAAACTAAGCACATGCAACAGCTCAGACACCTTCAATCCCTTTGATACACCCAGCATGGCGGGTATGCTATACAGATAATTTGCCTTATCAAACTGCTCATCTTGCAAAGCATAGATAATATCAAATCCACTCACCCATCCTATAACGGCAAAAGAAAATAATAATGGCAATGCATCAAACCTACCCGTTACTGCTATATAAGCACCAATGGGAGCCAAAGACAAGCCAATACCAAGCACAATATGACATAGTGCCGTAAACCTTTTTGTATAACTATAAAACAGTACAACAAATAATGCCACTGGCGACAGCCATAAACAAAGCGGATTGATAAACCATGTGGCAGCAATAAAAATAATGCAGGATATAATGGTAAACCGCAATGCTTCGGATGCACTGATGATGCCGGCCGGTATTTCTCTAATAGCAGTGCGTGGGTTTATTGCATCAAAATGTCGATCTAAGTATCGGTTGAATGCCATAGCTGCGCTGCGTGCAGATACCATACAAATGAGCACAGCTACAAACCTGATGATGATTTCATTAGTTGAGATTGGAAAAAGATAATGATGCAATAATTCGGTATCTGTGGCTAATTCATTAGCTGAAAAAAATTCTGTCAAGTTATTCCATTGTACGATGCCTAAAGAAAAGCCAATCAATGCAAAAGGCAATGCAAAAATGGTATGCGAAAATTTGATGAGGGAGAGGTAATTTTTTATGGCAGGCATGTGTAAAAATAGGTGAATACATGTAAGAACTTTTTATCAAATTAATAACTGTACCTGCATATACATCGGCAAATCTTAATTTGATTTTTGTAAGAATGTCTTTTTTAATACAATTGCCGTATTTACTGTATGATTTTCTTGTCAATAGAGTTGAGAAATTTCTATCCATATTAATAAATGCCATGAATAAAATAGATTCATCAAAAGACCTAGTAAAGGCAGAGCTTTCTAATCAAAATGCAAGACGTACATTCTTAAAGTCAGCAGGTATTGTCAGCCTTGGGTTAGGTACATCTCCAATACTTGGTGCCATACCATCCAAAACAAACCCTGAGACTGCAAGACAAAAAAGTCTTCAATTTCCTGAAGGATTTTTATGGGGTACCGCTACTGCTGCATACCAAGTAGAAGGAGCAGCAAATATGGACGGTCGTGGTCAATCAATTTGGGATACATTTTCACACACACACGGTAAAGTTGTTAATAATGATACTGGTGATGTAGCCTGCGATTTTTATAATAGGTTTTCATCTGACATACAACTCATGAAATCCATGCATACAAAAGCGTATCGGTTTTCAATTTCATGGCCTAGGATATTCAAAGATGGCAGGGGCACGCCCAATAAAAAAGGAGTAGATTTTTATAACAGATTAGTAGATGAATTACTGGCCAATGGCATACAACCTTATGCCACACTCTATCATTGGGATTTACCGCAGGCATTACAAGATAAATACAAAGGCTGGCAATCAAAAGAAACCGCTTATGCCTTTGCAGAATATGGTGCATACATGGCAGAGCAACTAAGTGATAGGGTCAATCATTTTTTTACACTAAATGAAATGTGGACCTTTATAGAGCTTGGCTATGGCAATGGTATAATGGCACCGGGGTTACAACTGTCCACAGCCGAGTTAAATCAAGCTAGGCATCATGCAGTATTAGGCCATGGCCTTGCTGTACAGGCCATGAGAGCCAGTGCTAAAGCAGATACAAAAATTGGTATTGCAGAAAATTTGAAAGTAGCATTGCCTTATATAGAAACACCGGAGCATATACAGGCTGCATCCATAGCCACCAGGGAAATAAATGCAGGATATCTTACAGTGATAATGGAAGGAAAATACACTGAGGCTTTTCTAAAAAAGGCCGGATCAAATGCTCCAAAATTTACAGATGAAGAGCTAAAAATAATAAGCACACCCACAGATTTTTGTGGTATTAATATTTATAATCCGGAATGCTATGTAATGGCATCTGATGATGCACAAGGTTATAAGCGATTTCCATTTGCAACCTCACATCCTACCAGTGTTTCTAAATGGTTATTCTTAGGTCCTGAAACCATTTATTGGGGTGCAAAATATTTGAAAGATCTGTGGAAGGTAAAAGAAATTTATATTACTGAAAATGGTTGTAGTGGTTCAGACGATTTATCTCCGGAAAATCAAATTTATGATACAGACCGAATCATGTTTATGCGCAATTATCTTACACAACTGCAAAGAGCTACTACAGAAGGCATACCTGTAAAAGGCTATTTCTACTGGAGTTTGCTGGATAATTTCGAATGGAGTGCAGGGTATAGCATCCGTTTTGGTTTATATTATATGGATTATAAAACCCTACAAAGAATACCTAAGCTCAGTGCAGATTATTATGCTGCCGTGGCTGCTCATAATGCTGTGATGTAGGAGTGGAAGTTAGGAAAAACAGTTTATTAAATCTCTAATAAAGTTCTAGAAATAATGTCCTTTATTTTTAAATTCTTGCCTGATAGCATCCTGTCCAAAAAAATAGTGAAAGGAGATTTTCCTTTTTCTCAGCACCTCTTTTGGGATTACCCCATTGAAAAAATAAATCCTGAAAAGCATAAAAATTTTATAATAGAAAGAGTACTCAGTCGCGGCCTTTTGCAAGACTTTTATTTTTTGTTACAACTTTACACTTCAGAGGAAATAACAGCTGCTATAAAAAGCAGTAAAGTATTAGATAAAAAAACGGTGAATTTTTGTAGTCACTATTTCAACATACCGCTAATAGAATTGTATGCTTCATCTTACTACGATTGATACAAAAACGTATGCTCTGCTACAGGACCTTTTTAAAATGGAGTTCTTATAGGAGCGCTTTGCATTGGCTGGTGGCACTTCTTTAGCACTGCAAATTGGTCATCGTAAATCAATTGACCTTGATATTTTTTCCCCTCATTCATTTGATGTGAAAGAACTTGATATTCTGCTAAAAACAAATCCTGCCTTTAAGTTTGATTATATTGGCAATAACAGCCGTATGCTCTTTAGCCAGATTAATCAGATAAAATGCGATTTTATTAATGAACCCACTACTTAGTTAGAACCTTTTAGTGTTGTAGATGGGGTCAATTATTTCAGCGTAAAAGATATTGCTGCAATGAAATTGCATACCGTTTGTGGAAGGGGTAAAAAGAAAGATTTTTTTGATGTATATGCCTTGTTGCATCTTTACAGCCGGGCAACATTGGTTGAATGGTTCATCCGCAAGTATGATGAAAGTCAACTGGTTGATTTTTGGCGCAGTATTTTATATTTCGAAGATGCAGAGAGTGACCCTGATATTGAAGGGTATCAACCATTCACAAAAAGTTGGGAAGATATAAAAGAGTTTATAAGAGCAATTTTTTTATAGGGAATTTTTTACTTTTTTTTGCTATCAATAGCATCAACCCCGGTTTTTGTGCCGGGGTTGATTATATTTCATACAGATACATCCATTTTATTTTGCAAGCACCATCATCTTACTATGCACCACTTTCCCATCCACTACCAATGCATATTTATAGGTGCCTGCAGCAAGTTCATTCGCTGTAAGCGTAATTGTATTTTTCCCTTCACCGGTTACTTTTATTGATTTTAATAAAGCGCCGGTTTGGTTATAAAAGTTGAGATACGCATTACCATTGTTTTTAGGTAAATAACAATTGATCGTTGTTGTACCTCTGAATGGATTAGGAATGTTTTGTTCCAGAATAATCGGTGAACTTAATTGTATATTTTGGTTATTGGTGGAGGGTAGTTGAATATTGGTGGATGTGTTTTGTTGAGTTGACGTAAGGAGTGCTTCAATTTTGTCGAGTCTGGATTTTAGAGCTTCATTTTCTGCGCTAAGCTCTTGCACAGCTTTTACAAGAGGCACTACAAACTCGCTATATCGCAGACCCATTATATTTCCAGTTTTGTCAACACCACTAAAATCATAGCCAATTTTTTTAGCAGCAGCGTCCACATCTTGCGCAGCAAAACCTGTAAAATTTATCTTTTCAATATCCATCTTTTCTGCATAACTGCTACTATCAGTTTTGCCCTGTAGTGCATACTCTTTTGCAAGGTCATAATTGTATGTAATGGGTTTTAATAAGTTGATAAACCGTAGCCCTGGTACATTTTCTTTTATGTTCTTTTTTACTCTGATGTCTGAAAAGTTCGTCCAGCCTACCTGTCCGCCAATACTGGTTACAGATGTATTTCCAATACGCACTTTATTACTGGCATCTACTGTTGCACCTCTGCCTAAAGCTGTAGAGTTGGAGATACCTGTTACTGTAACTCCTGCATCTGCACCAATGGCGGTTATATAAGAACAGGAACTGCTTGAATACAAAGCATAAGCACCCAAAGCAGTATTGCTATTGCCATTGTTGCTATACATAGATACAAAACCTATTGCTGTATTCAAATCTCCTGAACCAGTGTATAAAGCAACTCCCCCTACAGCCGTATTATTACCGCCGCTTGTTACTTCCATAGCATTAGCCCCTATGGCTGTATTATAAAATTGTGTTGTATTAGCGTTTAAGGATTTGTGTCCCAGTCCTGTATTATACCCTCCGGTTGTATTTGATATTAGTGATTCAAATCCAACAGACGTATTTCTATATCCGATTGTATTTTTTGCTTGAGATTTTGATCCCACTGCTGTATTGTTAGTGGCGTGTAAGACTGACGTGGCACCAAGACCATTGTTGTATAATGCAGAATCTCCAATGGCAACAGTGTTACCTATAATAGTATTTCTGTATAGCGAATACTTTCCTAATGCTACATTTGAAAATCCTGTAGTATTATTATACATAGCATAGTAACCACTTGCCAGATTAAAGGTGCCCGTAGTATTATTTGCAGCGGCTGATTTTCCGACAGCGGTATTGTAACCTCCTGTAGTATTGTTGCTTAGAGAACCTGCGCCCATAGATGTATTATCATTGCCGGTAGTATTACTTCTGAGGGAATAATCACCATTTGCAGTATTATTATATCCACTGGTATTAGCTTGCAGTGAATAGGTGCCTGTGGCAGTATTGTACTGGCCTGTAGTGTTGCCGAGCATGGCATAATAACCTATTGCCGTATTATAGCTTGCACCATTATTCAGCAATGCTTTAAAACCGGTTGCTGTATTGCTACTGCCAAATACATTTTTATTCAATGCTAAAGTGCCTACTGCCGTATTATTTTGACCAATTGTAGTGCTATACATAGACTGGTATCCTATGGCTGTGTTAGCATATCCACTGGTATTGGCATATAGTGATTTTGATCCTATTGCAGTGTTTTGACCAGTGCCTGTAGTGTTGTTGTACAATGCCGAATCCCCAATAGCTACTAAATTATTCAGGAGTGAATTATTGAATATTGCTGCTATACCAAAGGCAGTATTGCTATAACCGGTAGTATTGTTGTAAAGAGAATAAGCCCCCATTGAAGTGTTTACTCTACCAGTTGTATTGCTCCACATACTGCGGTAGCCGAAAGCTGCATTATTATTTCCAGTATTTAGCCTTAAAGATTGAAAGCCAAAAGATGCATTAGCAGAAGTTGAAGAAAAATCTATGATGCCAGAAATTTGGTTATTGGTTCTAATCCGCAATGCCTGAGCATCTGTAGTACCAATAAAGTTTGCAGATGTGGTGCCGGCATTACCAGTTGTAAGCCAGCCTTGTGCATCTAAAAAAGATGCTGATGTAATGATCATTACAATTGTAAAAAATACTCTTTTCATTTTAAATTTTTATGAATATGTATAATAAAAGTTGTTGAATTTGAAATAAAAGCCATCTGTAGAAACAGGCGGCCTAGATTTTTAAAATAAATCTGCACCATGAAAAAAAACTTTCCCCAACAAACTTTGCCGTCAGCTCACCGCGTGTCTGCATCCGAATGGCTGACTTTAAAATTTTGATAACCAAATTTCGCAACACATGTAGAACCACAGTTTGTAAAATTTGTTACCCTGCCAATGCATATTTTTTTAAATTTTTTTTAATGTGGAAAATTTAACATGCAATTTTAGGTTAAACTGTGCTATTCTTTGTGAAAGTTTGCATGATATCATCTTCATCTAATCAACATAAAAAGAAGACTTGGGCAAAAGAAATCAAAATGCATTAATTGATTGAAATGATGCTGTATGCAGTGTATAGTATGATCTTGGTATCTACCGATTGAGCATTCCGGGCTGGGCCCGGCATAATAATATTTTTTATTTTTTACCGGGCGCTGCCCGTAATGATGGTACTGGTAGGGATGGCTGCACCAGAATAGATGAGAAAACTTTCAGTTGCAATAAATAGGAAATAAAGAAGTCGTGTTCAAATCCGACTTCTTTAAAAAAATATCTGTCCAATTTTTTATAAAAGCTATTTCCTAGCGCTGTAATATCATCATCTTACTGTCCACCACTTTCCCATCCACCACCAAAGCATACTGATATGTGCCTGCGGCAAGATCATTCGCTGTAAGTGCATTACCATCTAAAAATACAAGATTCCTTTTCCCTTTAGAATAAGCTGCTACTGTAAAAGTCTATAATATTACCCTACACAATACCTTCCAGAACTTTTTCCATTTGCATACTTCTGCTTCCTTTTATTAAGAAAAAAGTATTGGAAATATTTTTTTGGGAAAGAATGACTGCCAAATCATTTGATTTTTCTATATAGTGATAGCCATGTTGGGTATGCACAAAATCTCCCCCTACTAAATATACATCAGCCCACTTATATTGTTGTAGCAAATGAATGAGCTCCTGATGCTCCCTTATACTATCTTCACCAAGCTCCATCATGCCTCCTAATAGTAGTATTTTATTTTGGGCAGGAAGCTTAGCAAAGTTTTCAATAGCAGCTTGCATGCTTGTGGGATTTGCATTGTAGGCATCCAAGACAATTTTGTTTGAGCCTTTTGATATCAGCTGGCTGCGGCTATTGTCCGGGCTGTAGTTTTCAATAGCTTGTTTTATTTTTTCATCGGACACACCAAAATGTTTACCAATAGCTATGGCGCAAAGCACATTTGGAAGATTATACCCACCTACTAATTGTGTTTGTAATTTTTCAAAACCGATACCTTGATTCAGTTGTACAGTTAGGAATGGCTCGCTCTGCAATATATTGCCCATCACTTTTCCCTTTTGGGTACCATACCATTCAATATGCTGTATATCCATAGTCATTTGATGTAGGTAATCATAATCATCATAAGCAAAAACAGTACCCCCATGCAATCTTAGAAAATCAAACAATTCTCCCTTACCTTTTCTTACTCCTTCCACTCCACCAAAACCTTCTAAATGCGCTTTTCCACAATTGGTAATGATGCCATGTGAGGGTAAAGTATAAGTACAATATCCTTCTATTTCTTTTTGATGATTGGCACCCATTTCCACCACTGCTATTTCATGCGTTTGTTTTATTTTAAGCAATGTAAGCGGCACACCAATATGATTATTAAGGTTGCCAATAGTGGTGCTGGTTTTATACTGTGTAGCGAGGACAGCATTTACCAATTCTTTTGTGGTTGTTTTTCCATTGCTTCCCGTTATAGCTATTATTGGTATTTTTAATTGTTGTCTATGATGAAGTGCTAAAGCCTGTAGTGTTGTTAATACGTGGTTTGTATAGATAATCCGCTCATCTGTAAATCCAGCATCTTCATCTGCAATAACAAAAGCCGCTCCTGATTCTAATGCTTTTTGTGCAAATTGATTTCCATTAAAATTTGGCCCCTTCAATGCAAAAAATAAGGATCCTTTTGTAATTTGCCGGGTATCAGTTTGAACTGAAGGATATAGTAAATATTTTTGATATAATGCGGATATATCTGTTTGATTCATGCCTGCAATATAGGGTTGAAATAAAACAGGGCTAACATGTAGCCCTGTAAAAAATTTGAAATGCTATTAGTTAATCCTGACAGTAAGGATATTAAGATCCTCTCCCTTTTTTTTCAGCATAATAGTAATGTTAAAATCAGCGTTGGAAGTTTTTAATTTACCAGCTATATACATCGTTCCTGCTATTTCCCGTTGGCTGCTCAACTCAAAACCCTTGATAACATTTTCTTCGTAAAAGTTCTTTACAGTAAGTGATGCTTGTGTTTTCCCAATATTTTTTATTTCATCCTTTTGGGGAAGTTTTAAGTCGATAAAATTATCAAAATAGTTGGTAATTTTTGAAACATTGGCTTCTTTTAAAGCATTGATTAATGCTTCGCTGCTTGTGTTATTATTCTGGGCAAAGCTGTATATGCTCACCAGAAAAACGGAAACAGATAATATTAATTTCATAGAAAAACTGTTGCAATTATTGCCCCAAAAACATGCCAAATTAAGTATTTGAGACTATAAGAGTACATTTGCACCTAGTTTTTTTAAATAAAAAGATATGCAAACGAACAAAGCAATATTAATCATAATGGATGGATGGGGTTTGGGAAAAATTCCTTCGGCAGATGCCATTCAGCAATCAAATGTCCCTTTTTATAAGAGTTTGTGTGGTCAATTTCCGCATACCACACTAGTAACCTGTGGAGAAGCTGTTGGATTGCCCGAAGGGCAAATGGGAAATAGTGAAGTAGGTCATTTGAATATTGGTGCCGGAAGAGTAGTATATCAAGAATTGCAACGCATAAATGTGGCCATAAAAACAGGCGAATTGGCCGCTAACCCTGCACTAAAAGCTTCCATTCATTATGCAAAAGAAAATAATAAAAGTTTGCATTTGCTGGGTTTGGTAAGTGATGGCGGTGTGCATTCCCACCTCAATCACCTCAAAGCAATTTGTGATATCTGCAAAAAAGAAGGCATTGAAAAATTATACATTCATGCATTTACCGATGGTCGGGATACGGACCCAAAAAGCGGATTGGCCTTTATGACAGAGCTCCAGAATCATTTGCAAAATTCTGTGGGTACCATTGCTTCCGTTATAGGCAGATATTATGCTATGGACAGAGATAAAAGATGGGAGCGTGTTAAAATAGCTTATGATGCCTTGGTACATGGTATTGGAAAACAGCGTACTGATATTATAGCAGCTATAGATGAATCCTATGCCGATGGTGTTACGGATGAGTTTGTACTACCCATCATTAACAGTGCCGTAGGACAGGATGGAAGGATAAAAGAAGGAGATGCCGTATTGTGTTTTAACTTCAGAACGGATAGGTGCAGAGAAATAACACAGGCCCTTACTCAGCAGGATTTTTCTGAGCAACAAATGCATCCATTTGCATTGCATTATACAACCCTTACGGAATATGATAAAACCTATAAAAACATACATGTCGTATTCAAAAATGATAACCTTGAAAACACATTAGGAGCTGTTATTGCTGCACATGGATTAAAACAGATTCGCATAGCAGAAACTGAAAAATATCCCCATGTTACTTTCTTTTTTAGTGGTGGTAGAGAATTGCCCTATGAAGGAGAAAGCCGCATTCTGGCTGCCAGTCCAAAAGTAGCCACTTATGATTTACAACCTGAAATGAGTGCCCTTGAATTGACGGAAAAACTATTGCCAGAAATAGAAAATGAATCAGCAGATTTCATTTGTTTAAACTTTGCCAATCCGGATATGGTGGGTCATACAGGTGTATTTAGTGCAGTACAAAAAGCCGTGGAAACTGTAGATGCTTGCGTACAAAAAATTGCCACCGCGGCACTACAGCATGGTTATACCATTTTTCTTACCGCAGATCATGGTAATGCAGATTTTATGATCAATGAAGATGGTAGCCCAAACACTGCACATACGCTTAATTTAGTGCCATTGTTTGTAATGCATCAATCAAAAAAATGGAATCTCAAACCCGGAAAATTAGGAGACCTTGCCCCAAGTATCCTTACGGTAATGGGACTGCCAATACCGGATGAAATGACTGGTGATGTATTAGTGAGTAAGTAATATTGATTTGCCGTACATGTGTTGTTCATAGTATTTTTTGGGATGCCAAACAGCGTCTGCCGCTACGTATATATTTTATTTAATCAGCAATAAATTGTGGAAATATTTTTTTTAGTAGGCTGCGCTTTTTATTTCTCATTAAGTTTGTAGCGCACCATAAAATATACACTATGTACTTACGCCATTTATTTTCCATTATTTTTTTATTGATAATCCAATTTGCTCAAAGCCAGTCCTTGCCACATTATATGACTGCCAGAGAAAAGTCTTTGATGATGCAAGAGGCATTATTGCCTGTGGCACCCGCTGCTTCAGATGTTTTCTTACTGCCGCCTCAAAAAAGAGTACGAACCATAGCAGAATGGGAAGCATTGCAGGCACTGCAAATTACTTGGACAAGCTATCCTTCAATATTAACAGAAATAATACGTGCTGCAAAGCAAGAATGCAGGGTGTATATTGTTTGTAACAATACCCAATCTGTTATTGATTATCTTTCAGCAAGAGGAATAGATACGGTAAATGTAAGTTTTGTAAACACACGCTTTAACTCTGTTTGGAGCCGCGACTATGGTCCGTGGACTGCTTATTCCAATGATGTAGATTCGCTATATACCATAGACTGGAAGTATAACAGACCACGTCCGCAGGATGATACAATACCTTACACACTGGGTAGATTATTACAAACACCCACTTTTACTACCACAACTGCCCCGTGGAAATTAGTAAATACAGGTGGAAATTTTATGACTGATGGTTTTGGAACCGGCTTTGCCTCAAAATTGATTTTAGACGAAAACAAAACCCTTTCAGAAGCAGGTGTAGATAGCATCATGCAAAATTTTATGGGGATAAACCGGTATATCAAAATGACAACCCTACCCTATGACGACATTCATCATATTGACATGCACATGAAGCTACTGGATGAAGAGACCCTACTCGTAGGTCAGTATCCTGACGGTGTAGCTGATGGCCCACAGATAGAAGCCAATCTACAATATATACTGACTAATTTCAAATCAGTATTTGGTACACCATTTAAAGTAATACGCATACCTATGCCAGACGACAAGGGGAAATTCACCGACGTGACACAGCAGGTGGCGCCGGCGTTTGCCTACTGCGGCATGGTGAGAGGTATTGTTTTCAGCGATGTGAACGGCGACAAACAGGCCGATATGATCGTGAGTGGCGAATGGATGCCGATCACGGTGTTCCGCAGCGGGATGATCCTCACCGACACCAGCTATCGCGGCCAGCTGAACCTCACCGACACCATCACCGTACGCGCCAGCGCCACCTTGGCTGACGGCACCGGCCCGATGATGACCCTGCGCGTGAACGGTGTCGTCGCCGCCACCACCGGCCAGCGTGTCGGCGCCCTCGAAGCCGGTCAGCACGTTGTCGGCCAGCGGGTCGGCCGGCGTGACCATCAGCGCCGGCACCGAGAACAGCACCAGCGCCACCCCCAGCCGGACGGTCAGCCGCCCGACGACCAGCAGCTGCAGCAGCAGCGACAGGATGTTGACCGCGGTGTCCAGCGTCGCCAGAAGGCGCGTCCGGTCCGCAGAGTTGGTGATCTCCTTGGCCAGGTACGCCGCCTGCTGCAGGTACAGCAGCGTCGTCGCCGCCGACCAGTGGCCGACCGCGATCGCCCTCTCCAGCACCTCCGCCGCCGCCCCGGCCCGCCGATCACGACGGCGGCGCTCCGGGAAGTCCGGCGCCTGCTTTCACCGCTGCTACTGAGCACCCATCCGCTGCGCGAGCTGGCGCTTGGCGCCGCGATGGGCTTTCTGCCGTGCATGATTCCGGCGTGGGCGCTCGGCCAGGCCGCCACCACGGGCTCGCCGGTTCACGGCGCCGCGGTCATGCTGCTGCTGGTCCTTTTGACGACACCGGTCCTGCTGCTTACCACCCAGCTGCCGCGCCTGGGCTGGGCGCTGCCACAGGGCCTACGCAGCCGGCTGGCGCGGTGGCTGCCCGCGGTCTCGGGCGTGTGGCTGCTCCTGGTCGGCGGCGCCGGGCTGGGTCTGTGGCGGCATGCGCACCTCGGCATCACCCTGATTGGGCATCCATTCATGATGATGCTGTTCTGACATATGTGGCTGCTCGCCGAGCCGGCGCGACGGGATGCCGGCTCGCGCAAGCTGATGCGCCGCAGCCGATCGTGCTAGCATCCCAGCTGGCTCACCGAAGTCACCTGGACCGTCAAGGAGGTCGATTCATCTGCGTACACAGGGTCGGATACTTGCCGGGGGAGCGAACGTGATCGAGCTGGCACCGGGATGGCTCATCGAGGTCGAAGACAGTACGAACAACCATTGGGTTGGTTCGTGTGGCGACCTTATGATTGCCTTCGCTTACCAGGGCTCGCACAACGACCTGCGGCACGTACAGGCGATCGCACGGTGCATCGATCGGCTCGGAAAGAATAGCAAGCACGGCGTCCGCATACTCTTCGTCCTGCCCCCGCTGCATGCGAAGCCGCCGGATGAGAAAGTACGCCGCGCGCTCGTCGACGAGCTACGCAGGTGCGCTGCGCAGATCTCAATCGCCGCCATTGTCGTCGAGGGCACTGGCTTTGGCGCGGCGATTCATCGCGGTGTGCTCACGGGCATTCTCGGGGTGGTACGCCCCAAGTTTCGCCTGGTAGTCGAGGGTAGTGTGCGCGCCGGACTCAGCTCCTTGCTCGACAGCAAATCTGCAGTCTTCCGGCCGCTTCTGCGATATTGCGAAGACCGCCTGACGGGACCGATCTAGAGTTCCAGAACATACGCTATACTGGAAACCTGATGAGCACGAAACTGCCGCAGCTGGCGCGCG
>CALAGJ010000096.1 GCA_937892395.1 uncultured Parafilimonas sp. | reverse complement strand
AAAATATTTTTACAAATATTACAGGCAGGATGCTAAAGCACCAGCCGGTTTTTATTAATCAACTAAAATTGGTGTAACTAAATCAGTACTTCTATAAATTTTTATACTTTTTATATCTATGAAAACTATTGGTAGTAACGGGTTGTTTACGCTTCCTTCTTCTTACCAATAGTCCGTTATTTAGTAATACTTCAAAAAACGAATCTCTACCAATATTGAACTGATGATGATGCATAAATGGTTGCAAAATATGATGCAATCTTCTGCCGCCAATTCTTTTTTGATCTACTCTGATTTTTTGTACTTGCTGTACTAAAAGATCTTCTTCAAAACATTGTTTTTGATGATTGCTTTGTGCTTTATACAACCCTTGCCGACTATAACCAAGCAATGAACAAAGCGATGTAATACTTCTCGGCTTTCTTTGTTCTACATTCATGATTGCTTGGTGCCAAACTTTTTTCTAAGCTCAATACCTGTGAGTTGCTCAGATAGTTTAAGCATTTCTTCCAGCACTTCATTGTGCAGCTTTGCTTTACGCAGTTCTGCCTCTAATCGTTTTAATTCAATAGATGAAGCTTGGTCTGGTTCTTGTTTAACCACTGCTTTTTTCTTGGGCTTTATCTTGCCTTTGTAATTGCTCACCCAGTAATGAATTTTACGAAAATCAATACCATGTTTTGCTCCTAATTGGCGATAAGAGTAATCGCCTGTTAAATACTCGGCTATAATAGCCTCTCTGTTTTTGTTCATTTTGTCCAAATTTAAGTGACGAATAAGCGTCAACCTATTTTAGGACGAGACAGTTATTATTTGTGTCGTACTGTTTCGACCAAATGTCATATGCTTGCCTTGTGTTCATAGTTAATGTGATGTTCGTTACAATGACCGCTAACTTGTAAACATACGCAAGTTTACAAATGATTCATATTTTTAAAAAAAATTCAATTATCCTTGTATCAATTAATTAACTTGTTTTTTGTTGCGTAACATAAATAGTTAAGTTATGCATTATGGCAAGCATAAATTCCTATAAATAGTATGTAATCATTGTCTGAAACATGATTTATAGGATTAAATGATTGTTATGATTAATTACTTCGTTTCATTAGCAATTTTGGTCCGTGCATAATCATTGCCCGAAGGGCGAAAAAAATGAATCTCAAACCTGAAACCTCAATCCTCAAACTTGAAACTATTTTTTTAGAATTTATGAAGTTATCTTCCATTGATTCGAAAAGTAAAACCGGGAATGTAACATGGATTGTAGTGTAAAGCAACGCCCACATGCACTCCAGCAAAATACTTATCTAATTGGTATAAACTTTTTTTAACCATACACAATACTTAGTATTTAATCAGAGTGTTTCTTTATAAAAAATGCAGATGTTTGCGCCATGAAAAAGTTATGGTGCGGTTTGGTATTGCTTTATAGTATGGGTTGTAATCATGCAGACGAAATAAAGCAAGATGATGCGCATGAAGCCGCTGCCTTTGATGAAAAAATTGAATCCTTAACTACTGCTGTACATCAAAATCCTGACAGTGCAGGTGGGCGGCTGGCATTGGTTTTTTTATTGGATAGTGCGGGCAAATACATAGATGCATCTGTGCAAATGGATAGCCTTATACTGAAGGATAGCCTCAATGCAGGCTTGTGGTTTGCAAAAGCACAGCTTGCAGAAAATAATGGAGATACTGCAACTGCAGTGGTTGCTTATAGAAAATCTTTACTCATCTATCCTGCGCCAGACAATGTACTTGCTTTTGGAAATCTGCTTGCTGAAATGGCCGATAAAGAATGTCTTGAAATTGCTGCATATATCAAAAGATTAAAAATGGGAAGAGGGTATGATGCACATGCAGATTTTATAACCGGTGTATTTTATGCACGTAGCCATAATAGCGCAAAAGCTACTGCTGCATTGGATGCTTGTATTGCCAACAATTATACCTATATGGAAGCTTACATAGAAAAAGGTTTATTGCCATTTGATGCAGGCGATTATAGGAGTGCTTTGGCTGTGTTTGTGATGGCTTCAAAAGTCAACAACTTGTATGCAGATGCTTATTACTATCAGGCCCGTTGTTATGAAATGCTGCAGCTAAAAGATAGTGCTAAAATGCGCTTTGAGCAATCTCTCCAATTAGATAAAAACCTTATGGCCGCAAAAGAGGGTTTGAAGCGTTTATGATATATATCAATAAATATCTTCCTGAAGAAAGAATTTACTTTTTTCAATGAGTTCATTGTTTTCATACAACTCAAAGTAAAACCAACCGGCATGTCGAAAATTAATCTTATCCAGAACAAGCACTGGTTCAGCAATATTTTTTAGTTGAAATATTTTCTTTTTCTGTGCATCAAAAAAGTCAATTCTATAATTTGCTTTTCCTGCTTTTGGCAGTTGAATCTGCACATATCCTTTTTTATTTGTGAATATAAAGGATGAGGGTATCCACTGACTTTCAGGGTCAAAATATTTTATGATTACCTCATTCTTATTAAGAGCAAAAAGGGTGTCTCTTGTTTTATTGAGGATGGAGTCTTTATAATCCAGAAATTCCGGGTAGGGCAATGTTGTAAGTACAGAATCTTTGTCTCTTACCGTTATCATGAGCAATAAATTTACAGCTATGGGCAGGGCATCCTGCTCATCCGGCTCCATCACATCCAAGTTTTCTCTTCCCTTTGTTTCTGCCCCAGCCTGCATTGCTTTTGTAAAGAAATAAAGACCACCATCTACCACATAAAATATACGATAAAAAATAGTGGGCAATGCTTCATCCACAATACCATTTTGCACCAGATCAGGAGATAAACTACTATAAAAAGTACGGTAACTGATGCTATCTGTACTGCGTTGTATATTTAACTGTATCAGACTTTTCCCAAATGGATTTACCCAAGAAATTCTATTGCGATTATTGCCCATATCAGTTACCTTAAAATCGGGCAATTGATTTTGAGCCGAAAGGCCCGCCACAGTAAAAATTAGAATAATGGAAAGGATTGTCTTCATAAAACGATGGCAAATATATATTGCACTCCTATACATTAGCAGCAAATGAATGACGAAAGAGCATGATTAAAAGTTAAACCCTGCTTTTTTTAAATATGCTTTTTACAATCCTACATTTACTAAAACATTCTGATAGGCATTTGACCTCAGGCATATTATTCAATACCTGCACTCATAGTGTCTGACATACAAAAGCGACACATCGGGTTGCCAAAATGCCACTTTTATAATCTAAAAAAATTCAAGTAAACCTTACTATAAGACTACCAACCAAGTATCCAAGCAAATATGAGTGGAGCCACAATGGTGGCATCACTTTCTACAATAAATTTTGGTGTATGAATATCCAATTTGCCCCAGGTTATTTTTTCATTGGGTACTGCGCCACTATAGCTGCCATAAGAAGTAGTACTATCACTTATCTGACAGAAATAATTCCAGAAAGGCACATCTGTCCATTCCAAATCCTGATACATCATCGGCACTACACAAATCGGAAAATCTCCGGCTATGCCGCCACCTATTTGAAAAAACCCTACACCCTTGCCACCACTGTTGTGTCTGTACCAGTTGCTCAGCCATACCATATATTCAATACCACTCTTCATAGTAGTGGCTTTCATTTCATTTTTGATGATATAACTGGCAAAAATATTTCCCATAGTACTATCCTCCCATCCCGGCACTACAATAGGAAGATTGCGCTCAGCAGCAGCTATCATCCAACTATCTTTTGGGTCTATTTCATAATCATCCTTCATAACCCCACTCAGCAATAGTTTGTACATATATTCATGAGGAAAATATCTTTCGCCATTCGCATCAGCATCCTTCCAGATTTTTACAATATGCTGCTGAATTTTTCTAAATGCCTCCTCTTCCGGTATGCAAGTATCAGTAACTCTATTGAGTCCCTTTTCAAGCAATTCCCACTCCTGTTGTGGTGTGAGATCTCTATAGTTTGGTATGCGAGTATAGTGGCTATGTGCTACTAAGTTCATAATGTCTTCTTCCAGATTGGCACCCGTACAACTTATAATATCCACTTTGCCTTGTCTGATCATTTCAGCCAGGCTCACACCCAGTTCACCCGTACTCATGGCACCGGCCAAACTAACCAGCATTTTACCCCCTTCCATCAAATGGGTTTCATAACCCTTTGCCGCATCTATCAATGCAGCCGCATTAAAATGTCTGTAATGATGTGCTATAAATTTCGATACCGGCCCCTTTTCCATATACAATTTTTTTTGGCCACAAATGTATAGATATCAAACATCGCCAAAACGTATTTAGTTTTTTCTGCTTTAAGTTGTGCTTCAAATTGACATCTTTGCACAAGGGTGAGCTGATTAAACCTCTTTGTCATGTAGTAATTACAAAGGTCGTTTTTTTAGCTCTACCTTGCGGGAACGAACTGGAGCGTAGCGAAACGAAGTTCCCTCAAGGTAGTAAGCTGTTGCATTTATTACTTGAACTTGCATCACAATAAATACCTCATGGTATGGTATTTTTTCAACATCCATATTCTGCATAAATTGCCCGAAGGGTGCAAGAATATACTTAACCATATACCCTCCCATATATTTGCGCTTATATATTTGTTTGTATGAGTCATCTGCAAAAAATTTTTCAGGATTGTGCTGCACAAAAAGTGGCTGTGGTGGGCGATGTCATGCTGGATAGCTACTGGTGGGGCGTGGTAGAGCGTATATCGCCGGAGGCACCTGTGCCAGTAGTCAGTAAGAAAAAAAGTGAGCATCGTATAGGTGGTGCAGGCAATGTGGCTTTGAATACGGTTTCACTTGGCGCACAAACCACATTGTTTAGCGTACTGGGCGATGATAGGGAAGGGGAGCTGCTTACAGAACTGCTCATGCAGCAAAATATTGATACAAAGTTTATGGTAAGTAGTCGCAGTCGCATTACTACCCACAAAACAAGGATTATAAGCCGCAGCCAGCAAATGCTGCGTATGGATAGCGAAATAACAGATGATATCAGTGATGATGATAAAGAACAACTCTTTAGCAATTTCATCACTTATGTAAAAAGGTATCAACCCGGTGTGGTTATTTTTGAAGATTATAATAAAGGTGTACTAACTGCTGATCTAATATCCGCCATGATTGGCATTTGTAGAGATCAGGGTGTAGCTACTGCAGTTGACCCAAAACGTAAAAACTTTTTTGCATACAAACATGCAGATATCTTTAAGCCAAATGTAAAGGAGGTAAAAGAGGCGTTCAATCTTATTTTTGATGAAGTTACGGAGGAAATACTATCAGACATTCATCACCAAATGCACGATCAACTGGAGCACAAAATTTCTTTCATAACCCTATCAGAAAAAGGTGTGTTTTTACAAAAGGGCAATTTCCACCGCATCATACCATCTCATAAAAGAAGCATTGCAGATGTAAGTGGAGCAGGGGATACGGTAATTGCTGTAGCTTCATTAGTATATGCAGCTTGTAGAGATATTATACTTGCAGCAGAAATAGCCAATATAGCCGGTGGCCTTGTTTGTGAGGAAGTAGGCACTGTGGCTATTCAAAAAGAAAAACTGCTCCAAGAGTGTATGCGCATATTAGATTAATTATCCTGCAAACTATTTTCGGATTGCTTGATGATGCACTAATGCTTTCGGCAAATTTTTAGAACTTCTATATGTGGTTGGTGTGTACTTTCGCATGCGGTATCCTAATACATTATTCATAGGAATAAATCACAAGAATCATTGCAGGCTTTTCATAAAAGGCGGCCCAAAAACTAAAAAAATGTCCAAATTTTCAATTGTAATACATGGAGGTGCAGGCACCATTTTAAAATCAGATATGAGTGCAGAATTAGAAGCTGCATATATGGAAGGATTAGATGAAGCACTACAAGGTGCTTATGCCGTATTGGAAGAAGGTGGCACAGCCGTAAATGCTGTAAAAGCTGCCGTTGTTATTTTAGAAGACAATCTTTTATTTAATGCCGGCCGAGGTTCTGTATTTACCAAAAAAGGTGTGCAGGAAATGGATGCTGCCATCATGGATGGTAGTAAGTTAGAAGCAGGAGCTGTGGCAGCTATACGCAATGTGCGCAATCCGATAGAATTGGCCACTGAAGTAATGCGCAATAGCAACCATGTGTTTTTAAGCGGCAAGGGGGCCAATGATTTTGCCATAAAACAAGGTGTCAAATTAGAGCCCGATGATTTTTTCTTTTCGCAATTCCGTTATGATCAATGGAAAGCAATAAGAGATAGTGATAATTATTCTTTGGACCACACCCATCAAAGATTGGAAGAACTGATGCGGGATAAAAAATTTGGCACTGTGGGTGCTGTGGCCTGCGATAGTCATGGTAATATAGCAGGTGCCACTTCTACTGGGGGTATGACCAATAAAAAATTTGGCAGAATTGGAGATAGTCCACTCATAGGTTGTGGCACTTATGCCAATAATAAAACATGTGCCATCAGCTGTACCGGGCATGGTGAGTTGTTTATCAGAAGTGTAGCTGCGTATGATGTAAGTTGTTTAATGGAGTATAAAGGAATGAACCTTCAGGATGCAATGGATTATGTTGTAAACGATAAATTAGTTAATTTAGGCGGCGAAGGTGGCATGATTGGAGTAGATGCACAGGGCAATTTTGCAATGGTATTAAACAGTACAGGAATGTATAGAGCTGCCCAAAGCAGCGAAGGAGAAAAAATTGTTGCCATATATAAATAAAGAGTCTTGCACATGAGAATTTCCCCTGCTGAAAGGTGGGGGATTTTCATGTTGAAGGATAGTACTTTTTTAAACAAAGGATTCTTTTTAACCCCATAATTTGTTTGGATACTCGCTTGTATTCCCCTACTTTTGCCGCCCCAAAAATTTTGAGGATGAATTTCCGTAGAGCCTTTGAAATTGCATTTGTTGGGCTCAAACCCGGTATTCATAGTTTTGAATTTGAGGTGGATGATAAGTTCTTTGCAAATTTTGGTAATCATGATTTTGAATCTTGCGCAGCAAAAATTCAATTGACATTAGACAAAAAAAATAATTTTATGCTTTTGTCATTTGATATTGATGGATGGGTGCAAACAGGTTGCGACCGATGTGGAAACCCCCTTCGATTGCAGCTCTGGGAAGAATACAAAATGATGATCAAGTTAGTTGACAACCCCGATGAGTTAAATCATCAGGAAGAAGATCCTGATGTGTATTATATCAGTAAGGGAGAAAGTCATTTGCATTTGGCAGATTGGATACACGAGTTTGTTACACTAAGCATTCCCATGCAAAAAAGATGTGCAGAAAAAGATATGGGTGGGCCTCAATGTAATAATGAAGTATTGATGAAATTGGCCAATATGGAAAATGAAGCTTCAAAAGAACATAACAATCCTTTAATGCAACAATTAAAGAAATTTAAAAAAACAGATTCATAATTTTAAAATAAGAAAATATGCCAAATCCAAAACGCAGGCACTCACAGCAGCGCAGCGCAAAAAGAAGAACGCATTATGTAGCAGAAGAAGTTACACTGAGTAAAGATTCTACTACTGGTGAAATTCATGTGCGCCACCGTGCCCACGTGAGTGAAGGTAAGCTCTTCTACAAAGGAAAAGTAGTAGCAGAAAAGGCTCCAAACAAAGCGTAATTCTAACTATATCTTGATAGCCGGATGAATATTGCTATTGATTTAATGGGTGGTGATTTTGCCCCTTTGCAAGCTGTAAAAGGTTTGCAACTTTATTTCAGTGAGCAAGATCATCCGGCTCATATTATTTGTACTGGTCACGAAGACACCCTTCTTGCTCTTTTTCAAGCGCATAATATTTCTACCGAACAGATAACACTTGTTCCTACTACTGATGTTATCGGTTACAATGAACATCCTACCAAAGCTTTTAAAGACAAGCCCAATAGCAGTTTAGCCAAAGGTTTTGAACTACTAAGTACTGCCAAAGCAGATGCATTTATCAGTGCTGGCAATACTGGTGCCATGCTGGTAGGTGCCATGTTTACCATAAAACCCATTAAAGGTATATTGAGGCCAACCATTGCCACACTGATGCCAAAAATTGGGGGCGGTACCGGACTTGTGGTAGATGTAGGTTTAAATGCGGAATGTAAACCCCAACAACTTGATCAGTTTGCCTTACTCGGAAAAATATATGCAGAATGTATTTTGGATATTGACCAACCAAAAATTGGATTACTCAACATTGGAGAAGAAGAAGGCAAAGGCAATACGCTTACCCAAGCTACCTACCCGTTATTGAAGGCCAATGAAAAGCTCAACTTTATTGGCAATGTAGAAGGCCGTGATGTGCTACATTCAAAAGTGGACGTAATTGTATGCGATGGCTTTGTTGGAAATATAGTGCTTAAAATGGTTGAATCTGTATATGATGCAGCTCAAAGCAGACAATTGCAAAACGATAGCTTCATGAAGCGTTTCCACTATGAAAATTATGGTGGTACTCCCATTTTAGGTATCAATAAACCGGTGCTCATAGGGCATGGTATCAGCAATGCAAGGGCATTTTGTAATATGCTCATCCTCGCCCAAAAAATGATTGAAACCAATCTTTGCCAAAAAATTACAGAAGCTTTCAGCGATGTTACTGAAGGTCAATAATTATTCTATATAACTTATCTTTTATTACAGCTGCTTGTGCTATAATGAAGCTTTGATGCATGGCTTGTGTAAAAGGAATGGAGCCAATTAAAGGAATATCTGTTCTTCTCACAATATCCGCTTCATAATTCAGATAAGAATCTGTAAACACCCAACCTGCCACAGTAATTCCCTTGCTTTTACAAACATCAGCAGTCAGTAAGCTATGATTGATGCTGCCCAAATAATTTCTACTTACCAGTATCACAATGGCATCTATAGCAAGTATTAAATCGGCTACGGTTTCATGCTCGTTTAAGGGTACCAACAATCCTCCTGCTCCTTCTATAACAAGTAAATTATTCGAGTCAATTTCAAGGTATTTTTTATGTATGGTATCTATACTAATTTCAATATTTTCAGCATGAGCAGCTATATGAGGTGAGGCGGGCATTTTCAACATATACATTTCTGGGAATGTATTCACTGCACCATCTGTAAGACTGTCCACTATTTGAGCATCTGTACCATTTTCAAATCCCGCTTGTATGGGTTTCCAATAGGAAGCATGGAGTGCCTGAGTAACTATAGCAGATACAACAGTTTTGCCGATATCCGTTCCTATGCCAGTAATAAAAATCGGTCTCATTCAACATGATTATTTTCAAAAAATGAAAATACAGTTGTGCCATAATTGCGCTGCATTACAAACCCGGCGTAGCCTTCATACTTATTTCGTGGAGTGTGTTCCAAAACAAAGAGACCATCCTCATTGAGTAATTGTTTTTCCATAATCCTTACAGGTAAATCATCTATCGTATTCAACGCATAAGGTGGTCCTGCAAAAATAAAATCATACTTATCCTCACATTGATTGATATAAGCAAATACGTCTATTTTAATGATTTGTACTTGCTCTACACCAAGCGTTTCCATGTTCTTTTTAATGAACTGAAACATGGTGGGATCTTTTTCTATAATTGTCAATCTATCTGCACCTCTGGATGCAAGTTCATAACTAATATTTCCTGTACCTCCAAAAAGATCGAGTGTATTTATGCCTTCCAATGCAATTCGGTTATGTAGAATATTAAACAACCCTTCTTTTGCCATATCTGTAGTGGGCCTGGTATAGGGCATATCATTTGGCGGATGAAACTTTCTGCCACCATATTTACCACTTATTATTCTCATGACTGATATCCTGCAAAAGGCAATAAAATATGTGAGTCGAGGGCCGAAAAAGCATCTGTTTCAGCTACCTTATCATAAGATGCAATTTCAATTTTTCCTAAATATTGATACAACATTATAAACAGTGGTGATGATGCTTCCAACATGCCTGCTATTTTAATTTTTGTATCTGATGCCGTTAATTGATGCTGCTTCAAAATATTTAAAATCGAAAATAAAACAGATTCCGGTTGTTGATATAGCACATGACCAATGAAATGCAATTCTCCGCCAATGTGTAAAATATTTGTGCAACTACCCGGGTAGAAAAACATTGTCAACAGCGTTTCATCAACGGAGAGATGACGTTCTACATGTTGAATGATTTGTGACCATGCATTGTTTACAGATAGTGTTTTAAAATATTTGCTTGAGCTATCAATAATTTTTTCTGCTATACGACAATCAATTGCTCTGTTTTTGCTACAATCACTATGTACAAATTTCATACTTCCTGCCGCAGCACCATATTGCAAACTAATAAAATGCTCAGATATAGATTCTTTCCAATACGCTGATGGAAAAATAGAAATATGGGGGAAATTAAAATAAAAATGTAAGGGATCACTTAGCAATTCGCTGATCTGCAGTGCTTCTTCAAAGCATGCATCTGCGGTATCAGCATTGAGTTCCCATTGAAACCATTCAAATGCTTCCATTTCACCTAAATCATTATTTGACCATACTGCAAGATAATTTGGCGCAGCCTCAGCATATACATTTGTTTTGAACAAAACATCAGGTACGATAGAAAAATTTTTTTGCAACATAAACGGAGCAATGATAGTCAAAATATATGTTGGCTTTTGTTAGACATCTACAAAATATCTTCTCACTGTAGTAAGCGCTAAGGGTAAACAATAAGATGATACAAAGAACGGAAATAAAAATAGTCCTTAGCAGGAAAGGAAATTAGGGTAATATACCAAGTGCTATGAGTGTCAAACTAAAACTGTTCTGTCTGTTAAATAGCATTAGGGTCCATGCAGCGGGGTCAATACACTTATATTTGCGGCCTAAAAAATTTCGGGGTGAAAGGGAGACATGTTGCATTTATCATTTTGTTAGTCATTTTGGCTGATCAATTTTTGAAGTTTTACATTAAAACGAATTACACCATAGGTGAAGAGCATAATATTTTAGGCAATTGGTTTAGATTACATTTTGTTGAAAATGAAGGAATGGCATGGGGCCTAAAATGGGGCGGTGATTGGGGAAAACTCTCCCTCACTTTATTCAGACTGGTAGCAGTAATTTTTGGCACATTTCTCCTGAGAAGATTTATTCGTAAGCAATACCATCGGGGTTTCATTATTTGCGCAGCCCTCATATATGCAGGGGCATTGGGCAACCTGATTGATAGTATGTTTTATGGACTTATTTTCAATGAAAGTACTTATTTCTCTATAGCCGGATTTTTGCCGGAGGAAGGTGGTTATACAAGTTTCCTGCACGGTAAAGTAGTGGATATGCTTTATTTCCCAATTGTTCAATCTAATTATCCTGAATGGTTTCCACTCTGGGGTGGAGAGCCCTTTGAATTTTTTAGCCCGGTATTCAATCTGGCTGATGCAAGCATTAGTACAGGTGTGTTTACACTCTTGATTTTTCAAAATAGATTCTTTCCTGAAAAAGAAACAAAGGGTATCAAAACTGTTATTACCGATGCACCCGTTGATGACAAGGCGCAGGTACTCTAACTAATTATATCCGAGTATTTATATTTTTAGGACGATCCGGGTAAGTTATTTTTATAAAATATTTTTTATTGATTGGTATGGCAATTAATTTGCAGTTGATATTTTATGTTCCTGAAAAAAAAAGTACCACAAACGAATATTGATACTACTCATGATAGGGTTCAAGAATTATTAAAAAAAGTACGCCAAATTGAAATTAAGAGTCGCAGACTCACTACACAGCTTTTTACTGGGGAATATCATACCGCATTTAGAGGACAGGGTATGGCCTTCAAAGAAGTGAAAGAATATTATCCAGGAGATGATGTAAGATTCATTGATTGGAATGTGTCTGCTAGAATGGGTCACACATATACAAAAATTTTTGAAGAGGAAAGAGAACGAAATGTGTTCTTCATGATTGATATGAGTGCTAGCACTCTATTTGGCACAAGAACACAGACCAAAAATAATCTGATAACAGAGATGGCTGCGGTACTGAGTTTTTCAGCAGTCAACAACAATGATAAGGTGGGTTTAATTTTTTTCACTGATAAAGTAGAAAAATATATTCCTCCAAAAAAGGGTAAAGATCATGCGTTAACCATTGTAAGAGAAATGGTGCATGCCACACCGCATAGTGCACATACAGATGTAAGTGTTGCGCTTCATTTTCTGAGTAATATTTCAAAACATAAAAGCATCGTATTTCTGCTCAGCGATTTTGCGGATGCAGGCTATCAAAATAGTTTGCAGGTTGCGGCCAAAAAGCATGATATTACTGGGGTGCAAATTTATGATTCGTCGGACGAGGCATTGCCACCTGTGGGCTTAGTAAATGTGCAGGATGCAGAAACTGGCAATACTTTTTTACTCCAAACCTCAAATAAAGCTTATCAGGTACTATATGCACAACAGCATCAACGTATTATTGAAGACGCAAAAATATGTTTCAAAAAAAGTGGCGCATCATTAATTCAAATTGCTACGAATGAAGATTATGTAATGGCGCTGCGCAATTTCTTTTTAAAACACCATAGGCATTAAATGAGTCGCTTGCGCAATATTCTAAACAATCAATCTAAAAACAAGTCAACTTTGCTTTTTTTAGCATTGATCTTATTTGCTTTTGTTATCCCCAAAAATATTGCTGCGCAAAAATTTAGTGCTACAACCGATAGAGATAAAATGCTGATAGGAGAACAACTCATACTTACCCTTCAGTTAGCAAACTATAATCCTTCAAAATTTGGATTTGAAAATTGGCCCTCAATACCAGATAGTTTTCAAAACTGCGAAGTCATTAAACGGGGTCATATAGATACGCTCTTGGTAAATGGCTTGCAAACTATCAGGCAAGAAATTGCCATTACATCATTTGATAGTGGCAAAAAAAAAATAGGGCCTTACCGTATTGTAATCATCAATAAAGAGAATGGTAAAAAAACAACTACCATGGCATCAGCCATTCCGCTCACCGTTTTATTACCAGATATTAGTAATCTTTCGGATTATCATGAAATGAAAGATGTGATAGATGTGCCGGAGCCTTTTGATTGGTATTTTGCAATTGGTACTGGGCTCATTGCATTAGTAATCACTATTTTACTATGGAAAATATTTGCAAAGAAAAAAGCGGTGGATAAAAAACCGGATTTTGTGCCAAGGGAAAATGCCCTTAAGCTTGCACTAAGAAAAATTGAAGAATTAAACTTTGCACCATCTAATCAGAAAGATGGTATAAAAAACTATCATGCCGCATTAGATATGACTATAAGAGAATATATTGAAAATGCCAGTGGTATAAAAGCGCTCAAAGCCACCAGCTATGAGCTGCTTAGGCAGTTGCCAGTTTATATTCAACAGGATAATGTTAAGCAAAAAATGGAGCATATATTTCAAATCAACACTGCCGTAAAGTATGCCTTATTTATTCCTGATGAAAAAGACAGTATTGCCATTAAAGAGGAAATTATTTATTGTTTAAAAATATTAGACGAAGCTATTCAACAGGCCAATCGCTATGCTGATTAAATATTTACAGGAATATGAATTGGCCCGGTGGTGGGCTATGCTGTTGCTGCTTTTGCTGCCATTAATTATTTGGTTTCATATAACGTATCAAAAGAAAAAGCAGGCTGCTTTTATGATTACCACAACTCATTTTTTGCAGCAGGTGGCTGGTGTAAAATCGCCTAATCATTTTTCATTGGTGGCTTTAAGAAGCTTAGGCCTCGCTGCATTAATTATTGCTTTTGCAGGCCCCCAAAAAAAATTTAGTGAAAGCAAAACAATAGGTGAAGGTATTGACATCATGCTTTGTTTTGATATCAGTGGCAGTATGACTGAATCTGATTTTGAACCGAACCGATTAGAGGCTTCAAAACTCGTGGCCACACAGTTTGTACAGGAGCGGCCTGGCGATCGTATTGGTGTGGCTATCTTCAGTAGATTGAGTTATACCTTATGTCCGCTTACAACAGATCATAATACAGTCCTTAGTCAGATTAAGAACATTCAGAGCGGTTATTTACAAGAAGATGGCACTGCTATCGGTAGCGGTATTGCTACCAGTGTGGACAGGCTGAGAGCCGGCTCTGCAAAAAGCAGGATAGTAATATTGCTCACCGATGGGGTTGATTTCGGTGGAACCATTCCTCCGGATTTAGCCATACAAATGGCCATAGCCAATAAGGTTAAAATATATACTATCGGTGTTGGCACTGATCAAGAAGTAGATAAAGCTGTAAAAACCCAAAACGGCACAATCATGCAAAGAAAAAAAACAGCATTTAATGAGTCGCTATTGCAACAAATGGCGTCCGTAACTGGTGGGCAATATTTTCATGCTTCCGATAAAGCAGCATTGACAAAAATTTATGCCAATATCAGTCAGTTAGAAAAATCAAAAGTGGAGGTAATTAATTACAATAGATATGAAGCCGCATATTTCCCTTTTCTGCTCGCTGCTTTTATGTTCATACTCCTCGAAATACTTTTACGACTTACCTACTACCGACAGTGGCCCTGATTATCGGGTACTTTTCTACCATTTTGTTCTGGAAATAAATACAACTAAATACAACAGAACATTTTTTTTAAAAAAATGATTAAATTTGTTAATTATATTTTAAAAAGCACTTAGATTTGCTCCCCGCAGATTTTTTTAATACAAAAATGTTGAAAAATGAAGCCGGTAGTTGAAGCACAAAAAGTATTTTATTTCAGTTGATGTTATAGATATTTTTTTGTTTTACGAAAGATTGTTTGTAGTTAATAACCTATCCGAAAATACCGTACCTGGTATCCAGAATTTATTTTAATGTTTCATGAAAGGCATGAAAAACTGTTTAAAAAGAACGGATGATAAAATTTTACGCCCAAGTAAAATCCTTAGTTGTTTTTTCTGCTGTAAAGCCACTGTACGCATTACAGAACATTTCCCTGTGCAATTTTTTTTCTTCAAATATTAATCTTCAAAGTATGAATCGAAACTTTACACGATTGCTTACCATAATTTTACTTATGGTAGCATTGGCTGGATTTCGTAGTACAACTCAAGCGCAAACTGCCGGTATTTATGAGGGCTATGTTATCATAGATATAAATGGTGGAGGCAATGCCTACTACGACCTGGGTGCTGCTACCTCAAACCCTGATTTTCAGGGTGCAAGCTTGGGTACATTTACTATTGGCACAAATACACTTACATTAAAAGGTGCCCAAAACAAAACTTTCAAATGCTCTGGTGGAGATGTAACCGGAGGTGATGGTTTTTACAGAATTTATAAAGTAGGAAACACTCCCGGTAGTTTTACGAGTAGTGGTGCTATGGGCTTTGTAAGCAATGATGCAGGTGGATGCGGGGGTAATCAAACCTGGGAGAAATCTAATGCATCTATAAATGTATTGTCTGGTCTTGCTCCAGGAAATTACCAATTAGAGGTTTATAATAGGGCAAGCACAAATGTGGGTGACCAGTTTGACAATAATGGAGGGGCAAACTATATTGCTTCATTTACTGTAGCGGCTTCCACTTCAAATCCTGTAGTAGTAACATCTTCGGGGGGAACAGCATTTGCAACTTATGCAACTTTAGCAGCTTCTTTTTCTGCTATAAATGCCGGTACTCATACAGGCATTATTGCTATTACTGTTGGAAATAATACCACAGAGCCTGCGGCTGGTGCAATACTAAATGCAAGTGGTGCTGGTTCAGCTTCTTATACTTCAATTTCAGTGCAACCTTTTGGCAATGTAACCATAAGCGGTACAGCAACTGCAGGATTGCCTTTAGTAGATTTTAACGGTGCTGATAATGTTACAGTAAATGGATTGAATACAGGTGGTAATACACTTACTATTTCCAATTTGAGTACTTCATCAACAAGCGGAACATCAACCATTCGTTTCCAAACAGATGCTACAAATAACAGTATTACCAACTGCTCTGTCTTAGGTTCTGCTACAATGAGTACAGGCACTAATGGAGGTAATATCTGGTTTGGCTCTGCTGCTATTACTACAGGAAATGATAATAACACTATTTCCAATTGTGATATTGGACCAGCAGGCACAAACCTTCCTTCAAAATGCATATATTTTAGTGGGAGTTCAAATAATGAACCTGGCACTGCAAACAGTGGCATCACGATTACAAATAATAATATATTCAATTATTTTAACGCATCTTCCTCATCTGCAGGTATTGACTTAAACAGTGGTTCACTTGGAGTTACCATCTCAAATAATAAGTTTTATCAGACTGCAAGCCGCACCATGACCTCAACGGGTTTAACCCATTCAGGTATAAGAATCAGTAATTCTGCAGCTGTTGCTACATATTCAATTACTGGTAATACAATTGGATTCGCTTCAAGTAATGGAACCGGATTTTACACACTTGTGTTTCCGTCAACTACCAGTGCCGCGTTTTTACCCATTAATTTGTCAGTTGGTGTAAATACACCAACTACAGTTCAAAATAATATTATTGCTGGAATAGCAATGTCTGGCGCAGCATCTGGCACAAGTAGCTCTGCACCATTCAGAGGTATATATGTTGCATCTGGTTTAGCAACTTGTAATACTAATACAATCGGAAGTCAGTCTTCAACAGGAAGTATCACATATACCTCAAGTTCTACAAGTGCAAGTGACGTGATTGGCTTATTCAATTTCGGTTCTAATAATTGGATTTCCAACAGCAATTCGATTGGTGGTATAACAGGCTCAAATTCAAGTACTGGTGCTACTAATATTTATGGTCTAAGATGTAACACTTCAAGCAGTGTAACATGGGTTTGTAATAGTAATGTAATTGGAGGCACAGTGGCAAGTTCAATTAATAGCACTACTGCTTCTACAAGTACCATCGTAAATGGTATTCTAAATAGCAGCCCTGCAGGTACTTTTACATCAAACATCATAAGAAATATGACTGTTGCTGGTGGCACCGGAACAACAAGCAGTGCTTCAATGATTGGAATCATTATCAATGCGACTTCTGCAAATCATACACTTTCACAAAACCAAATTTATAATCTCTCCAACACAAATGCTTCTGCTGCTACAGTAGTTACAGGTATTCAGTACAGTGCTAGTAGCGGAACAAATATTGTAGAAAGAAATCTGATATATGGTTTAAGTTCTTCTACGAATTCCAGCTCTGCTGAAATTAATGGTATCAGAGTGAGTGGTGGTACCACTACCTATCGCAATAATATGATTGCATTAGGCGAAACAGTAACAAATGCAATAGGTACGGCTGCTACCAATAGCAACGCTTCAGGTTTGAATGGCATCAATGAGTTTTTGGGTACAAATAATTTTTGGCACAACAGTGTTTATATTGGCGGTACAGCGTCTGCTGGTTCTGGCTCATCTTATGCTTTTAATGGTACTCAAACTGTTAATACCCGTAGTTTCAGAAACAATATATTTGTAAATGCCCGCTCAAATGGCGGAGCTACAGGAAGTCATTATGCAGTTAAAATAAATGGTTCTTCTGCTAATCCTACTGGCCTTACCATCAACAATAATATTTATTATGTAACTGGTTCTGGCGGGGTATTGGGATATTTCAATGGGGCAAACAGAACAAGCCTTTCGGCATGGCAAACAGCTGTGGGTCAAGACGCGTCAAGTTTGAATGCCGATCCTCTATTTGTTGATCCAACAAATGCTACTCCAAATTTGCACGTACAAAATATCAGCCCAGCTGATATAGTAGGTGCGGCTTTAGGAGTATCCGATGATTATGATGGAGACCTCAGAGCATCTTTTACACCAAATGATATTGGTGCCGATGCATTTTTGGGAGCACCATGTGCATCTGCCAATGGTGGTACTATTTCGCCTTCATCGGCCACAATTTGCTCTGGCCTTACATATAATATGAGTGCTACCAGTGCTACTTTTGGCGCTGGCATTACTTACCAGTGGGAAGTCTCATCAATAGGTGGCGGTTTAGGCTTCAGCAATGTTTCCGGAGGTAGTGGTGCAAACACAATTTCATATACGACAGGCACGCTTTCAGCAGGTACGTATTATTATCGTTTAAAGGTAGAATGTTCTAATGGCCCAATTACGGGATACTCAAATGAGCTTACACTTACAGTAAATGCAACTCCAACTGCATCAGCTTCAAGTAATAGCCCAATATGTGCAGGTAGTGCTCTGAATCTTTTTGGAACAACAGATGTTGGTACTACATTTACATGGACTGGACCAAATAGTTTTAGCTCAACTTTGCAGAATCCTACTATTTCTGGTGCTACTACAGCAGCTTCCGGTTCATATAGTTTTACTGCTATCAATGGTACATGTTCTTCAACGGTATCAGCCACAACAGTGTTGGTAAATCCATCACCTTCAAATGTAACTGCGGCAGTTGATTTTACAAATATTTGCGATGGCGCCTCTGTGAATCTTTCTTCCTCCGGAGACCCATACTCAGTATCGATTCTCACTCAAAATTTCAATAGTGGATTAGGCACATGGACAACAGTTAATAATTCGACTGGTGGCACACCTGCAAATGCTGCATGGACTTTAAGGAGCAACCCTTATGTGTATAGTGGAACTTCAACCACATTCAACAGTGGGGAGGGTACCCAATTTATGCTTAGTAATAGTGATGAGCAGGGTTCAGGTAGTACTGCAAGTACGCAGTTAATTTCTCCTACATTTAGTACTGTGGGTTATACCACTTTGAGTTTAAGCTTCTCTCACTATTTCAGATATAATGCAAGTCCTGATATTAGCAGAGTAGAAGTATCAACGAATGGTGGAGTAAGTTATACTACAGTGCAATCATATACCAGTACGCAAGGCCTTCCTGCAACATTCACAAATGCAACTGTAAATTTGAATGCATATGTAGGAAATGCATCAGTAAAGATTCGCTTTAAATATGATGCACCTTGGGGTTATTTCTGGGCAGTTGATAACATTGCTTTATCTGGCAATGCATCAGCATTTACTTACGCTTGGACTTCTACACCTTCAGGTTATACATCATCAACTCAAAACCCAGTAGGTGTTATTCCTCCGGTAGGTTCTACAGTTTATACAGCAACACTTACTAACAATTTAGGTTGTTCAACAAGTGCCAGCACTTCTGCTGTAAATGTTACTGCAAATACTATTTACTACGCAGATGCAGATGCTGACACCTATGGCGATCCTAATGTTACACAGGCATCTTGCACAGGTGCACCAAGCGGATATGTAGCAGACAACACAGATTGTAATGATGCCAACGCAGCGGTTAATCCAGGAGCAATAGAAATATGCAATGGCATAGATGATGATTGTGATGGAATGATAGACGAAGGTGTACAAAGCACATTCTATGCAGACACAGATGGTGATGGATATGGTGATGCAACAGCTACAATACAAGCATGTACAGCACCAAGCGGTTATGTAGCTAACAACACAGATTGCAATGATGGAAATAGTGCAGTATATCCGGGAGCAATAGAAATATGCAATGGCATAGATGATGATTGCGATGGAAGTATAGATGAAGGTGTACAAAGCACATTCTATGCAGATACAGATGGAGATGGATATGGTGATGCAACAGCTACAATACAAGCATGTACAGCACCAAGCGGATATGTAGCAGACAACACAGATTGTAATGATACCAACGCAGCGGTTAATCCAGGAGCAACAGAACTATGCAATGGCATAGATGATGATTGTGATGGAATGATAGATGAAGGCTTAACTACAACCTACTATGCTGATGCAGATGGGGATTCTCAAGGTAATGCAAATGTTTCTTTACAAGCTTGTAGTCAGCCAAGTGGTTACGTTACTAACAATACAGATTGTAATGACAATGATCCTACAAATTCAAATCCAGCCACTCCAACTGGTGTTGTTGTGACTCCATCAGTGAGGAATCTTTGTGGTACACCATTTACAATTACAGTAAGTAATGATCCAAATGCCACTTCATATACATGGCAACTTCCTCCAGGATTTACAGGTGCCAGCACTACAAATAGCATTACTGTAACACCTACTGTAAATTTTGGCAAAGTACAATTTAAAGTAGCAGCAAACAATGGTTGTGGTACAAGTGCACAGCGGACAATCAATGTTTGGGGTAAACCAAGCAGGCCTGTAATTTCCGGACCTGTTTGTGCCACAAATGGTCAAACCGGATTGGTATATACAATCACCAATGTTGAGCCAGGAGTTACCTATTACTGGCAATTGCCTTCAAATGTCAATGCACAAACACCTCTAAATGGTACAAGTATAACCGTAGATTGGCTTAGAAGCACACCGGGAAATATTTATGCCGTTGGAGTAAACAACTGCGGTCGATCTCAAATTGGTCAAAAATCTGTGGCTACCGGATGTGCAGGTACAGCTGCATTTGGTAAGTCTTCTGTAGAAGTATATCCAAATCCTACATTTGGAAATGCTAATTTACTTCTTACTCTTACTAAAGAAACCAAAGTAGCCATTGTTATTTATGACATGGCAGGAAAGCAACTACAACGTAAAGAAGTAGTGGCATCTGCCGGTATAAGTAGAATTGGTCTGGATATGAATACTTATCCAAATGGTATGTACATGGTAAGTGTAATCAGCACAGAAGGTGTTCAAAATGTGAAAGTGATTAAAGGATTATAATAGATTAATAATATCACTGATTTTCAAAGGAGTCTGAATTTTCAGGCTCCTTTGATTTTTGATAAAATGATATTACTATATGTTTGAAAAAATATAGCTCACAACTCTTTTTTATGAGCTATTAAATATGAAATGTAGTGTATTTCATTTTTTCAACTTTTAGGGTATGGCGTACAATGTTTAAATTCTTTTTTGATGGTGTTGTGTTACCATTGTATATACAAGATAGTTTTTGTATTGATAAAACCGATGATAGGCTATGACAATAAACAAAAAACTGGACTATATTAATACAGCAAAGCCTAAATAGAAATCACCCATTTATATTTGCCCCATGATATTTTCTTCTGCCCTCATAGAAAATGCGGTAAATGCTTTTGCCAGTTTGCCAGGTGTTGGAAAAAAAACGGCATTGCGTATGGTGTTGCATCTGCTCAAAAAAGATGAAACAGAGGTGGTACATTTTGCGACAGCAATTGCTGAAATGAAAAAAAATATTAGGTACTGTATCCACTGCCACAATGTAAGTGACGATGCGCTTTGCGCCATCTGTAATAATCCAATGCGCAAAAAAAATATCATTTGTGTAGTAGAAACAATAAAGGATGTAATCACTATTGAAAATACGAATCAGTTTAGTGGCACCTATCATGTATTGGGGGGGGTAATTGCTCCATTGGATGGTGTAGGACCTGACCAGTTGCAGATTAGTTCACTAATAAAAAGGATGGTGGAGGAAGATGTACAAGAACTCATTTTTGCTTTAAATCCAAATATACAAGGGGATACAACCATTTATTATATTCAGAAGAAAATTGCGCATCATCCTTGTACTATAACAACCATTGCCAGAGGAATAGCTTTTGGTGGCGATTTGGAATATGCCGATGAACTTACATTGGGCCGCAGCCTGCAAAATAGGATACCTGTAGAAAAATATATTTCTTAAAATCACCTATTTTGGTGATATGAAATTCTTTGTGTATCCCTCATTTTTGCTTCCAGAAATGTTGAAAATAAAAGAGCAATGAATGGATGTGAGTAAAACATTCAATCCTTTCAACTGTATTTATTACTTAATAAACATAAGATAAATCTGGTTTGGCAAAATATTTTTTCTTTAATCAACCAAAGTATGAACTTTACAAAGATGACTCTTAAGAAGAAAATATTCGTACTATTTGGCATACTCCTGCTTTTTGGAATTATTTATGGCATTTATGAATGGAATAAACCCATGCGTGATGTGTCTGATGAAAAAGCCATTTCCATTTCTGCAAATGCACTATACAATGATTATGTAATGGATGAAGCAGCATCAAATACAAAATATTTGAATAAGGCTTTAGAAGTAAATGGTAAAGTAACAGATGTAAAGAAAAATGACGCTGGTGCTACCTTTGTTATCCTTCAATCTGCCGACCCAATGTTTGGCGTTAACTGTACATTTAAAGATGAACCTACTGGTATAGCTGTGGGACAAACCATAACAATTAAAGGATTCTGTACTGCTTATTTGGATGATGTAATTATTAATCAGGCAATTCTTATCAATCAATAAAACTATTCCGGTAAATGAAAAAAATAAATAGAATGAAAACAAATATGGCACTGATAGCATTGTTTGCTGTTGTTTTAGTAACATCATTCGCATGCACTTATGACAAAGCAGATGAGGTATATCCTATTGTAACCTGCGATTCTGTAGATGTACGCTACAGTGTAGAAATAAAAGCCATTTTGGATCAATATTGTCAATCATGCCATGGCGGAACTGCAGATGCAGGTGCAGGCATTCAACTATATGACTATTCGGTTATATCAACTTTTGCCTTAGATGGAGAAGATACCTATGGTACATTGCTGTCTTCAGTACTATGGGAAGGTGGAGCTTCACAAATGCCACAAGGCAATCCTCAAATTGATGAATGTAGTATAAGTCAGATAAGGGCTTGGGTAGATGCCGGAGCGCCAAATAATTAGTCTTAATATAAATTTTTTGAACCAATAAAAAAATGATGATGAAAAAAATAATTGTTATCCTGTTTGCTGTTTTTACCACAATGACTGTAAACGCTCAAAACTATATAACAAGAAATGGCAGTGCCTCCTTTTTTTCACATACCGCTGTGGAGGATATCAAAGCTCAAAACAATGAAGTGGCCAGTGTTATCAATGCAGCTACTGGAGATGTACAGTTTAAGATTGCTATCAAAAGTTTTCAATTTTCCAAGCAGGCCATGCAAGATCATTTTAATGGCAGCGATTATATGAATTCAGAAAAATTTCCAAAAGCTTCATTTAAAGGCAAAATCACAAATCTATCAGCTGTAAATTTTGCTAAGGATGGTGTTTATTCAATCACAGTACAAGGAGATTTAAACATTAAAGATGTTACCAAAAATATTTCCACTACTGCCACCATTACAGTAAAGGGTGGGGTTGTATCTGCCAGTTCTACTTTTAAAGTAAAACGTAAGGATTATAATGTAGTTGGTGAATCTTTTGTACAGAAAAAAATTGCCGAGGATATAGAGATAACTATTAACTGTAATTATCAAAAACAATAATCGCCACCACTGCTTAAAAAATATTTTATGAAAAAAAAATTATTGACTGCGGGATTATTTTTCTTTATTGGCTTTTCCTTATCTGCACAGGAAGTAGATTTGGATAAAATGCTCGATGATGAAATGGAAAAAAAGAAAAAGTCGCAGGTTGAATTGGCCGCTGCTACCTTCAAAAGCACCAGAATCATCAATGGGCACAGTGTGGAAAGTACTCAAAAGGGAATTTTAGATTTTAGAATTCAGCACCGTTTTGGAACCCTAAACCAAGGTGCCTATGAATTCTTTGGTTTAGACAATGCTTCCATGCGCATTGGTTTTGATTATGGACTGAGTGATAGACTGTCTATTGGTATTGGACGGAGCACTTTTGGAAAACAGTTTGATGGTTTTGCAAAGTATCGCATACTCTGGCAAAGCACGGGCAAAAAGAATATGCCCATCAGCCTTACATGGGTTTCTTCATTGATGTTACAGTCCCTACGCAATCCGGATGATGGCATCAAACGCAATTTTAGCGATCGTGTTTTTTATGCCCATCAAGCCATTATAGCCAGAAAGTTTTCACCCGCATTTTCATTACAGCTCATGCCCACAATGGTGCATTACAACATTGTGCCTACAGCTACTGTGCCCAACGATTTATTTGCCATAGGAAGTGCTGCACGTGTAAAACTTACGAATAGCATAGCCTTAATGGGTGAGTATTATTATCAGCTTCCAAATAATAAATTGCCAGGTACCACAAACTCTTTGGCTTTGGGCGTAGATATTGAAACAGGTGGGCACGTCTTTCAATTACAGTTTACCAATAGCACCGGCATGACGGAGCGCACATTTATTACAGAAACCACAGGCAAGTGGGGCGATGGGGATATACATTTTGGTTTCAATATCTCAAGGGTATTTACCATTAAAAAAACAAAAGAACTACCACAGCAATAATTGAATCATTACATGCTCAACCATTCAATATTGATATCTAAAATATACTGAATCTAAGTTTTTTATACTTTGTGCCCATAACACAAAGTAGTTGATGCCTTACAAAATCATATCTCATTTTGCTATAATTATCCTCACAGTATCCATATCATCATTTGTAAATACTCCTGTAGTATTTGAAACAACCACGGGGCGCATTGATTTTAAAAGTGTAGCCAAATTAGAAATCATAAAAGCCTCATCCGCAGAGTTAGTTGGGCTTATTGATATTGACAAACTCAATTTTTCTTTTAGTGTAAATATGCGCAGCTTCAAAGGGTTTAATGGCGCACTGCAGCAAGAGCATTTTTATGAAAAATATATTGAAACCGATATTTATCCTGTAGCCACTTACAAAGGAAAAATTATAGAAGAACCAGACCTTAGTAAGAGTGGCACTTATGCTGTACGTACCAAAGGCATGTTCACTTTGCACGGCATTAGTCAAGAGAGAATCATTAAAAGTGAAATTACAGTAAAGGATAATAAAATAACCATTAAAAGCTCCTTTAAAGTTTTTTTAGCTGAGCATAATATCCCCATACCAAAAGTTGTAAATCAAAAGCTGGCCAATGAAATAGCAGTAGATGTAAATGCTGTATTAATACCCAGATAGTATGTGCAAAAACTCCCTGATACTCGTATCTTTTTTATTATTTAGCTGCTACGCAGAATGTCAGGATGCTTACGGAAAGTCTTTTGTACTGGGCAATGAATCAGCGCCTGACAAAATTCAGACTTTATATCAAGATAAGAAAGGACAACTCTATTGCGGAGCAGCGTCAGGTTTATATTTATTTGATGGCATGAAGTTTCATCTGTACAAACAAGATGATTCTCTTTCAAAATCTGTAACATCAATTTGTGAAAATCCTACAGGAGAAATCATTGTTGGCTATGAATCTGGAATGATTGGCAGGCTTCATCAGCATAAGATCATACCAATAGCACTGGATGAGGGCTTCCCAAAAGTCCCAATAAAATCATTGCTATACACAGCCAATGATATGCTTTGGATAGGCACAGCAGGGGAGGGCCTATACCTCAAAGCAAAAAAGCATTTGTATAATTTCAATACCGATGATGGACTAAGCGACAATTATATTTATAAAATTATAGCAAAAGATAGCTTACATATCATAGCAGCTACTGACAGAGGTATAAACATTTGCTACTGGTATGGAGGTAAAAAAAATATTCATACTATAACTTCCAAAAATGGTTTGCCCGATAATATTGTAACCGCAATAACTGCTGGTAGCAACAATACATTCTGGATAGGTATGCAAGATGCAGGTATAGCAAGGCTTGAAAATGATTATCGTATCAGTTATATTACACCATCCTGGACTTATGGTGCAGTAAATGATTTGTTATGGTACAACAATAAAATTTTGGCAGCCACTGCTAATAATGGATTAATTTATTTTACTCCTTCGGAGAATGAAAAAGCAGTTTCCATAATACAGCACCAATCCAATTCATCCATCACATCTATCTGTGCCGATCAAAGTGGAGCAGTGTGGATGGCGGGAAATAATGCATTAACTTTTGTAAATTCCTTTTCATTGCAAACCATTATACACCTGCCCATGCGGCAGGAAGATTTTGTATATAATATGCAAGCAGTTTCAGATAAAGAGTTTTGGTTTTGGAATGATAAAGGATTGTCCCGCATGCTTAATGAAAATGGTACCTGGTCGGAAAAGAAATATCCTTTGCCAACTATAGCGTATAAGCAAGTATCTGCTATTTATCGGCACAGCAATGGCACAATTTGGATAGGCACTTTGGGGTATGGCATCTACGTCTTCGATGAAAAAAATGGCAGCATAAGAAGGTTGCAAAATGCGTTAATTAATGACAAAATTAATATTACATCAATAGCTGGCTTTGACAATGAAATATGGATTGCTTCTTTTGAAGGAATTATAAAAATTGATACCCGTAATGCCATATTTATCCCTACACAAATACCCGCTGCAGCAAATAAATATGTATATCAAATTTTTATTGATAGTAAGAAAAGAGTGTGGTTGGCTACAGATGGCGATGGCATAGCGTGGTATGAAAATGGAAAAACCAATTGGCTAAAAAATACAAAGGGATACAAAGGAAATGTAGTATATAAAATAGCAGAAGATGCATCCGGAAAAATATGGTATGCCACAAACGATGCAGGATTAATTTCTTATGATTTTAAACAGTTTCAGACCTGGGATGAAAAGGATGGACTGAGTGAAGAAATGGTAACTGGTATTGCTGGTTATAAAAGCAAAATATTTGTATTCCATAAGCATAGAATTGATATGATAAATACTGCAACAGGTGCCGTAGATTTTATTGATAAATCTAATGGTATTGATGCTGTATCAGATGATTTGAATGGGTATAGTATCAGTCAGGATGGTGCCCTATATTTTGTGGCCGCAAAGAATATTTATGGATTTAATTCAAATGATTTTAAAACGCCACTTCCTGCTATCTATATCAATAAAGTGGAGCTGTTCCTAAAAGAAGGGCAGTATGCAAACGGGCATGAATTTTCTCATAATCAGAATAATTTGGGTTTTTATTTCTCAGGTATTTATTACCCACATCCGGAGCAATTACAATATGCGTATAAATTGGATGGGTATGACAAAGAATGGACAGCCACAAATGATAAGTCAAAAATATTTCCAAAGCTACCACCGGGTAGTTATACCTTTCATGTAAAAACGGGATTAGGCAGTAGCTTATCAAATGCTAATGAAGCAAGTTTCTCATTCATCATCGAAAAACCATTTTGGTTACAGACCTGGTTTATTGTTGGAATGATTGCTGCTATTCTTGCTGGTATTTTTTTTATTATCAGATACAGAGAATCACAAATAAAAAAATGGAATAGTTTACAAAATGAAAAAATTAATCTGGAATTACAAACCCTGCGCAACCAGATTAATCCACATTTCCTTTTTAATAGTTTCAACATCTTGGTGTCTGAAATAGAAACACAACCTGAGCAGGCTGTAGAATATGTAGAAAAACTATCTGATTTTTATCGAAGCGTGGTAATGTATAGAGACAAAGATTTGATACCGCTACAAGAGGAAGTACATATTTTAGAGGATTATATCTACTTACAAAAGAAGCGGTTTAGTGATGCATTGCAAGTGGATATTCTATTGCACGATGCTTTAAAAAAGCAACTATTTATTCCACCACTTGCCTTACAGTTATTGGTAGAAAATGCAATTAAACACAATGTAGTTTCGAATGGAAGGCCCTTACTGATAACTGTATCTGGCAATGAAAATTGTATTGTAGTTGCTAATCCTATCCAGTATAAATCGAAACCGGAAGAAGGCACTAGGATGGGTTTAGATAATTTGGCCAATAGATATTTGTTGCTCAGTGGCAGCAAAATCACAATAGATAATGATGGCAAGTATTTCAGCGTAAAAATTCCACATATAAAGAAGTAAATATGATACGTGTATTGATTATTGAAGATGAAGATATTGCAGCAAACAGATTACAAAAATTAGTGCTTGAATTGCTGCCGGAGGCAGATATTCTGCCGGTACAGGATAGTATAAGTAGTACTGTAAATTGGCTGCAGAATAATGAAATGCCACAACTCATTTTTGCAGATATACAACTGGCAGATGGGCCAAGTTTTGATATATTTAAAACGGTAGAAATAAATGCTCCTGTCATATTTACCACAGCTTATGATGCCTATGCTATTGATGCCTTTAAATTGTATGCAATTGATTATATCCTAAAACCTGTGAAAAAAGAGGAACTGCGTCAGTCCATAGAAAAATATAAGAAATATTTTATGCAGGATGACAGCAATGAGTTGCCTACACAAAACTTAGCGATGCTCATGAAAAATTTGCAACAACCCGTACAATATAAACAGCGGTTTGTAATAAGATTGGGTGAGCACATGCATACGGTAGAAACTGAGCAAGTAGCTTATTTCTATACAGAAAATAAAGCAAATTTTATAGTAACAAAAGCCGGCAAAAAATTTCCCGGAGATTATAACTTAGATCAGTTAGAAGGATTGGTGAATCCGAAAGCGTTTTTCAGAATCAACAGACAGTTTATCATCAGCTATGCTGCCATAGATTCTATGTTGACTTATAGTAAAGCAAGGGTTCTCATCAAACTAAATCCTCCCTCCAAATTAGAAACCATAGTAAGTACAGAGCGTGCAGCATCTTTTAAAGCATGGCTTGCCGGGGAGTGAGGGTGTTCTTTTTGATTGTTTGAATACTATAAAAGATCTACTATTTTGAATGCCATCAAATCATGAATAATGGGTTCTTTCGCTTATAGATTACCAAAAACACTGGAAATAATAAAACACATTACTAATTTCACTTCGATTATCCAGGCATAACCCGATATCCTGTTTTCGGAATTTCAAACAATGATGCTGGGGCAGGATTAAAATTGATTTTTGTTGCCGTATAGCTTATTTTCTTGCCTGTTGATATTTCCGATTCATATTCCAATACAAACCCCGGTATTCCTTTAAACTGAAAAGGGTTCTCTGATAGTGATGGTTTTATAGCTGTGGCATAGTATATAATTGTAGATGTGCCATTTTTCAAAGTAAGCACAGCTTTTTTGCACTCATATCCAAGTATTGTTTTAGTTTCATTTTGGAAGATTACCTGCATGTCATCAAAATCTTTATTTTTTTCAGCCCATTGCGCAACAGATAAATTGTACAGATATTTATTTCCTCCCAATTCTTTTAAAATAACGGCACTGCCTGTGGTAGCATCATAAATGGTGGACTGAGTATATGTTGGACTTTCAATATCGACCCTTGACATTTTGCCTTTCAGATAAAAAGTCTTAGTGGTATTATTTAGCGATGCATCGGGGCTGCTTACGGAATAGCTAACTGTGCAGTCGCCAATTATCTTTGGCGTTTGGGCATAGCCCACAACACTACCTAAAAGAATCACAAATGATAAAGCAACAAACCTTTTTAAAACATTTTTCATGATGCAATATATTTAAAACGCTATGCCAATAAAACGATAATCGTATATTTTATTGTTAATAAAATATTTTTACGCTTAGCCCGCTAAATACTGTATTCTCATAAACTTAAAAAAATTTTGGCGGTATTATTTATTTTATATTATTGCAGGCTTCCAAAAATAAAGTGGAGAATACAGGTAAAATGTCCAAAAAACAATTATATACATTAGAATATCCGGTGCGTTGTTCACCATCTATCATTTATGGATTTATGGCTTCACCCTCGGGTTTGGGGGAGTGGTTTGCTGATAGAGTGGATGAACATGATGGGGTTTTAAGTTTTTATTGGAATGGTGTACCCGAAAAAGCAGAGCGATTAGAAAATGTTAAAGATTCATTGGTAAGATATCGTTGGCTAAATAGTGGCAAGGACGAGTATTTTGAATTTAGCATCATTCAAACTGAAATCAGTAATCAAACCATTTTAATCATCAAAGACTTTGCGGATAAAGCTGATTTGAAAGATCAAAAAGCACTTTGGGAATATCAGGTGAGGGAGCTCATTCACCGTATAGGTGGATAGTATCCAATGTTTGCAAAATGTCTGTGTAAGCATGTAGAAACATGTCTTTTACATTATCCCATTTGCTCAAATCAAACAGTTGTACAACCCTAACAAAAGATTTCTCTTGAAAGTCTTTTACTAAAAAATCCAAGTGCGTGCTACTAATCGGCAGTAGGTTATGCACATGCACATTGTTTTCCCATTCATCAATACCTATATAGTACATCCATTTGGTATTACTTTCCACCATTGATTTGAGGTGAATCAAAGGCTTATATTTTCCTTTTACATGCAGTGTAATGCTGAAATAATTACCCCACCAAAAAAAACTCCTGATGGCAAAAACATGATTCTTTTCAAATATCCTCGGAAAGTCTAACATCAAATAGGGAAGACCCAGATAATTTTCTCCTTTAGAAATTTTTGGATGCAGTTGCAAAGCAAACTTTGGAGTATTCAATTTGTTGTGTAAGGATGCATACTCCATTGATAATTCTCCAAACAATGTAGCCACCTTATTAATGATACTATTCTTTGTTAAAATGTATTCAGGGTTTTTTACTGCATTTTGTTCGGCTGATGAAAGCATTATGTTTGTAACCATTTTATTCAATACTGCAAAGTGATAAAAAAATTAGACATACTCATTATAAAATCTTTTGCAGGACCATTTATTGCCACATTTTTCATTACGCTATTTGTACTGGTCATGCAGTTTTTCTGGCTGTATATCGATGATCTTGTGGGCAAGGGTCTTGACTTTGTTGTGGTAATGAAATTAATATCTTATGTAGCTGCCTCAATAGTACCACTTGCATTGCCTTTGGCTTTACTACTTGCATCCATCATGACTTTTGGAAATCTTGGAGAAAGTTTTGAGTTGGTGGCCATCAAATCAGCAGGCATTCCCTTGTTTAGATTTATGCTTCCTTTATTGATATTAGCCATTGGCATAAGCGGAATTGCTTTTGTGTTTGCAAACAATGTAATGCCGGTGGCCAATCTTAAACTCAACTCTCTGAAGTACGATATTATTGTAACCAAGCCTGCACTGGATATAAAGGAGGGAGAATTCTATAATAAAATAGAAGGGTTTGTAATAAAGGTTGGTAAAAAAGATGATGATGATAGTACGATACATGATGTAGTGATTTATGAAAAAAACTATGGCGTGCAGGATAATTTTTTAGTAGCAGAAAGTGGAGTAATGCGGGTATCTGATGATAAACGATTTTTACAATTCAAGCTAAAAAATGGATGGAGCCATCAAGAAAATGGCAATCGATATGAGAAAACAACCGATTATATCCGCACCGGATTTAATGCATATAAAAAAGATTTTGACCTGAGTACTTTTGAAATGAATGACACACCGGATAGCCTTTTTTATGATGCTAAAATGCTTACGATTGGGCAGCTTAGAAAGGCAATTGATTCTATTGGCAATACAGATTCTATATATCTGCTAAGATCCAAACGAGAATTGGCACCCATATTTACCTTTTACAAATACATGGATAGCAGTTGGCCTGTAAAAAAAGTGAAGCTGAAACCCGCAAAAAAATTTGGAGATATCATTGCAGACAGTTTAGAAAAATACTATACAGAGTCTGCAATATCTCATGCCAGCTCTGCTAAAAATTATGCAGATATAGCCTATTCTGAATATGAAGCAAGAAGCTTGAGTTTAAGAAAACATCTGATAGAATGGAATAGAAAATTTACACTTTCATTCGCCTGTATTGTTTTGTTTTTAATTGGTGCACCATTGGGCTCTATCATCAGAAAAGGCGGACTTGGTACTCCATTGCTTTTCTCTATTATTTTCTTTGTAGTGTTTCACCTGCTCAATACATTTGGTGAAAAATTTGCAAAGGAAGGAGTTACCTCAGCATACACCGGCATGTGGCTGAGTACACTTGTACTCATTCCCATCAGTATATTTTTGATTGTAAAAGCCATGCGTGATTCTCAACTTTTTAATCAGGAATATTATTACAGAACTTTTGGAAAAATTAAAACATTGTTGCGCAGTAAATCAAAAAAATAATTTTTATGCCCTCACAAAAAAGAATACATAGAAGAAGCTTTATCGAAAAAACAATAAAGGCATCTGTGGCTACAGGGTTTCTGATGAATAATACTTCTGCACACAATGCTCATGCTGCTGCTACTCCATTTGTGCAGCAGCCTCTTCCTTATGCTTACAATGCATTAGAGCCCGCAATAGATGCCCTCACAATGGAAATTCATTATAGTAAACATGCTGCCGCATATTCAAAAAATTTGATTGATGCCTGTACTGCTGAAACGGTAAATATGAATGCAATAACTGTTGAATCCATCTTGTCAAATATTTCAAAGTATTCAACCAAAATGAGAAATAATTGTGGTGGTCATTTTAATCATGAATTTTTCTGGAAAACCATGACTCCTGCATCCGCAAGCAATAAACCAAACGGTAAAATCTTACAATGCATTGAAAAAGATTTTGGATCTGTAGAAGCTATGCAAACACAATATAATGATGCTGCAAAAAATCGTTTTGGTAGTGGATGGGCATGGCTAATTTTTACAAATGACAAAAAACTACAGATTTGCTCCACTCCAAACCAGGATAATACACTCATGGATAATAGTGAAATAAAAGGCACACCTTTAATAGGTTTAGATGTATGGGAGCATGCCTACTATTTGAAATATCAAAATAAAAGAACAGATTATGTATCAGCCTGGTGGCAGGTTGTAAACTGGGAAGTAGTAAATAATAGATTACAAACCTTACTATAAATTAAATATGATGGAAGCAAAAGTTATATGGCGTGGCGGAGAACATTTTACCGGAGTATCAGCAAAGCATGAAGTATCCATTGATACCCCAATAGAATCAGGTGGTTCAGATACGGGTATGACCCCTAAACAAATGTTATTGGCTTCGGTATGTGGTTGTACAGGTATGGATATAGTTGGCATGCTGGAAAAAATGCGAGTGGAATACAGCTTATTGGAAATAAGTGCCGAGGCTGAGCAAACTACAGAACATCCCAAGGTTTTTATTTATATCAAACTACATTATAAGACTGATGTAAAAGAAGCAGATAAAGACAAACTGTTGAAGGCCATCAATCTTTCCCAAACAAAATATTGTGGGGTAAGTATCATGCTAAAAAAACATTGTCCGGTTACTTACACGGTTGAGTTGGTGTAAGCTGATGTATATACATTAGTTATACACCCTTGCTACTCATTAGAAAATGACTGGCCCTGCGTAATCATTCCCCGCAGGGAAAAAAATTCCTTGTCTTCTAAGCATATCATGCTACTCTACAAAAATGCTACTCTGGAAAAATTGCATGATGCGTTCCTATTATCTTTGCACCTTAGTTTTTTAAATATGAATAGAGTAGTTGTAACCGGATTGGGTGCTCTTACACCAATAGGAAATACATTAAATAGTTTTTGGACGAATGTGTGCAATGGCATGAGTGGTGCGGCACCCATTTCAAAGTTTGATACCGAACTGTTCAAAACAAAATTTGCCTGCGAAATAAAGGGGCTCAATACAGAAGATTTTATTCCAAAAAGTGAGAGCAGAAAATATGACCTTTTTTCGCAGTATGCACTCATTACTACTGCAGAAGCAGTGGAGCATGCCAGCATTGATTTTTCTGTTTTGGATAAAACAAGAATTGGGGTAATATGGGGCAGTGCCAATGGGGGGCTTACTACCTTTCAAGAGCAAGTAAGTGAATGGGCCAGGGGCAATGGTATGCCACATTTCAACCCATTTTTTATTCCAAAAATATTGGCAGATATGCCCAGTGGTATTATCAGCATTAAATATGGTTTGATGGGGCTCAATTTTTCTACCATGAGTGCCTGTGCTACTTCTACCAATAGTATTATAGATGCTTTTAACTATATCCGTTTGGGCAAAGCTGATATGATTATAACGGGTGGTAGTGAAGCACCCATTACAGAGAGTGGTATTGGTGGTTTTAATGCATGCAAAGCACTTTCGCAGCGCAATGATGATCCAGCCACAGCCAGCCGTCCATTTGATGTAAGCAGAGATGGGTTTGTAATGGGCGAGGGTAGTGGTACACTTATATTGGAAAGTTTGCAACATGCACAGGCAAGGGGTGCACATATAATAGCAGAAGTAGCTGGGGGTGGCATGGCTGCAGATGCTTATCACCTTACTGGCACACATCCGGAAGGTGCCGGTGCATATCTGGGTATGAAAGCCGCATTGGAAGATGCAGGTATTGGACCAAATGATATTGACTACTTAAACGCCCATGCCACCAGTACACCACTTGGGGACAAAAGTGAAATGATAGCTACTGAAAAATTGTTTGGCGCAAGACAGGATTTGCACATCAGTGCTACCAAATCTTTAACCGGTCATTTGCTGGGTGCGGCGGGTGCAGTGGAAGCAATAGTGTGTATTAAAACCATTCAGGAAGGGCTGATACATCCAACTATAAACAGTAAGGATATAGAACCGGATATTGATGGCAAATTCAATTTATGTCTGGGTACAGCCGTTCAGAAAAAAGTGCATTATGCCATGACAAATACCTTTGGATTTGGCGGACACATAGCTACTGCAATTTTCAAAAAGTATGAGCCATAAGTTTCGCTTGGCGCATACAGTCAAACATTTAGATAGACACGAGTTAGCAAAAAAAAATAGAAATGAAAAAAGGTCTTATAATAATTGGTGTGGCGGTACTGGCCATAGTTGCATATTTTGTTATTGCAGAAAATAAAGATCAAGATGAGCCTGAAGCCAATAAGCCAGTCGCCAGAACTGGCAAGGCTCACAGCCAATCGTTTAATGCTAATACAGCAGGTATGATGCAGGACTATTATAAGCTGAAAGCGGCTTTAGTAGCTTGGGATACACCGGGTATAAACACCGCCATAGCCACATTAGTAAAAAGTATGGACAATGTGGTTTTAGATAGTGCATCTACCGGCAGTACTGCTTTTAATAAAACAAAAACACATGCCGGCACATTGATGCAAGCTGTGGGTATCGAAAATCAGCGCAAGGCTTTTAGCAGTTTATCGGTATCCCTATTTACGTTTTTGCAGGAGGAGGAGTATAGTGCAGGCAAAGTGTATAAGCAGGAATGTCCCATGGCTTTTTATGATACGGTAGCTGCTTGGTGGCTTTCAGATAATTCCGAAATTATCAATCCCTATTTAGGCATGCAGCATCCCAGGTATAAAAACGCAATGCTTCATTGTGGGGAGGTAAAAGATAGTGTGGCTTTTGCGGCCTTACCATAAATCATTTTATACAACAAGCATTGGTGCGGGAAACTTTTTTGTAGCTTTATTTGTTTAATTGGGCATCATCTATAGTGCTACAATTAAAAACACATTTATATACACATCCTTGAAACGGTTATTATTACTAACGGGTATCTTATTTTTTTCTTTTTATTTTACTGCTGCGCAGAATAAGTTTGCAATCAAAGGTTTCATTAAAGACAGCACCAGCTTAGAAACAATACCCAACGCAGCCTTGTCCATCCAAAATCAAAATAAAGGTACCATTGCTAATGTATATGGTTTTTATAGTATTTCATTACCCGAAGGGGATTATACTATGCTCATATCCTCTATTGGGTTTACACCAAAGTTGATAGCCATACATTTAGTGTCAGATCAAGATGTAGAGATTCTACTGACACCATTGGTGGTTACCCAATCTGATGTAATAGTAACCGGACGAAGAAATGTAAGTAACACCAAATCTGCCCAAATGGGAAAGATGGAAGTAAACATCAATACCGTAAAAGCATTACCCGCCATTTTTGGAGAAACTGACATTTTAAAAACACTTCAATTGCTACCGGGCATACGCAATGCAGGTGAAGGTAATGCAGGCTTCTATGTGCGTGGAGGTGGGCCAGATCAGAACCTCATTCTTTTAGACGAAGCTGTCGTTTATAATACGGGGCATCTTTTTGGCTTCTTTTCTGTATTTAATTCAGATGCCATTAAAAATCTAACTCTGTATAAAGGCGGTATGCCGGCTCAGTATGGTGGCAGACTTTCATCCGTTATAGACATAACCATGAAGGATGGAAATATGAAAAAGATGGAAGGCACAGCAGGCATAGGTTTGATTGCAAGCCGCTTTGCATTAGAAGGTCCCATTGTAAAAGACAAAAGCAGTTTTATAATATCTGCTAGACGCACCTATATAGATGTATTGGCAAAACCATTTATATCTAAAAGCAGCAATTTTTATGGAAGCGGTTATTATTTTTATGACCTAAATGCAAAAGCAAACTTCAAAATTTCTGACAAGGATCGAATTTTTTTAAGTGGCTATCTTGGCAAAGATGATTTTGATTTTGTAAATGACAAACGAAGTTTTAGTACAGAAATACCTTGGGGTAATAGTACCGCTACACTGCGGTGGAACCATGTATTTAATAAAAAAGTTTTTAGCAATCTTTCATTAGTGTACAATGACTACAATTTTGATTTTGAAGGAAAGCAGGATAATTTTAAATTTAATTTGAGCAGCGGTATTAAAGATTTTACAGCAAAATATGATGTTGATTTTTTTGCATCTACACATCACCGGTTTAAAATGGGAGGGCAATATACCTATCATACTTTTCTACCAAACCTTGCCAGTGGTAGCCAAGATACTGTTGTGTTTAAACCTGCAAGTGCTGCCAAAAAATTTGCCCGTGAAGCTGGAGTATATGTGCAAGATGATTGGGATATCAATAAAAGAATAAAAGTAAATTTTGGTTTAAGAGCCAGCTTATTTGAGCAAGTAGGAAAATACACAGATTACATTACTGATGTAGATGGAAACAAAATGGACAGCATTCTGTATGGAAAAGGAGATGTGGTGAAAAATTATGGTGGTTTGGAGCCACGATTCACCATTCGCTATAGCCTCAATGAGCACAGTAGTATAAAAGCATCTGCGGTACGCAATATTCAATACATTCACTTAGTTAGCAATGCAGGTACTACACTACCTACAGATATTTGGGTGCCCAGTACACTGCGTGTAATGCCTCAAACCGGATGGCTATATGCAACCGGTTACTTTAGAAATTTTAATAATAATATGTTTGAAACCAGTGTAGAGTTGTATTATAAAACAATGAATAATCAAATTGAATATGAGCAAGGATACACACCCAGTTTAGAAGACCCAGAGTTGTCTTTTGTATTTGGCAAAGGCTGGAGTTATGGTGCCGAATTATATATCAATAAACAAAAAGGCAGATGGACAGGTTGGTTAGGCTACACCCTTAGCTGGACATGGAGAAAATTTCCAGAGCTGAATGAGGGCAATAAATATCCCGGAAGGTATGACCGCAGACATGATCTTTCTTTTGTAAATATTTATGCATTGAATAATAAGTGGAAGCTGAGTTCCATCTTCGTTTTTGGCACCGGAAATGCCATTAGCCTACCAGAGCGTTTTTATTTTATTAATGGCGTGCTTACACAGGAGTACAGCAGTATTAATCAGTATAGAATGAAGCCTTATCACAGATTAGATTTATCTGCTACTTACACACCTGTTCCAAAAAAGCCACACAGATTACAAGGGCATTGGGTATTTAGTATATACAATGTGTATAGCCGGCTCAATCCATATTTTTACTATTTTGATCAAGAGGGAAACCCTACTACTGGCAATTTAAAAGTAGAAGCAAGACAGGTTTCTTTGTTTCCAATTATACCATCTGTAACTTGGAATGTGAGTTTTTGATTTCTATCTAAAAAAATTTGATTACCAATTTTTACCAGGCTGATTTACGACCTCCAAACGTACGGATTCGCAATATTTCAAGGAAACCTTCTCTTTGTGACTTACTCAATGGTAATTGGTGTTTTTGAATATGAATCATATTACCGTCAATTCTATCTATTTTATCTAAATTTAAAATATAAGAGCGATGTATACGATAGAACAAGCCCACTGGAAGTATTTCTTCTAACTGACTCATTGATATAAGTGTAATAATACGCTCTGAATTTGTGTGAATGCGGACGTATTTTTGTAAAGCTTCGATATACATTATATCTTCAAATAATACTTTTATGATTTTATGATCAGATTTTACAAAAAAATAAGGAAGGAAATTTTTATCTGTATTTAAATGTTCAATTTTTCCATCTAATTGATGAGTTTTCTCATAATATTCAATTGCCTTGGACACAGCTTTAAAAAAACGATCAAATACTATTGGTTTGAGTAAATAATCCAGTACATTAAACTCATAGCTTTCAATAGCATATTCTGAATAAGCTGTAGTAAGTATTGTAATAGGTGGTTTATTCAACATTTTTAATAACTCAATACCCGATAAGTTGGGCATGTTGATGTCAAGGAATAGAATATCGGGTTGGTAATTATCCAATGCAAATTTTGCTTCAACAGCATTGTGGCATGTTTGCAACAATTGCAGTTGAGGCACCTTAGCAATATACATGGAAAGTAATGCTTGTGCTAGCGTTTCGTCATCCACTACAATACAAGAGTATTTTCTCATTATTTTATTAGTTGTATCTTGAGTGAAAGCATATAGGCTTCACCTAGCCGTTTTGTATTGAGTACAAAGTTAGATGGATAATTAATTTCAAGCTGGCGCTGTAAGTTTGGAAGCCCTATGCCACCAATTTCTGGCTTTATTTCAAATGCCGGTACACTATTTTCTGCTTCTATTAAAAGCTCACCTGAGTCAGAAATAGATAAATGAATTTTAACCCATGCATTTTCGTTTACTCCCATATTACTATGTTTCAAAGCATTTTCTCCAATGTTTACAAGTAACATTGGAGCAATTTTTAGTGAGTTGATACTTCCTTCCACATAGAAATCAAGATTGGTTGATTTTGGTTTTTTTAGCAAAAAAAGTTCTATGACTTGGCGCAGTGTCGCTATCTCATTTTTTAGAAGTACCAGTTCTTGGTTGCTTTCATACAGTACATAACGAAGTATGCCCGAAAGTTTAGATATCATAGGCGCAGCATTTACGTGTTTTTCGAGCACAAGGGAATAAATATTATTGAGTGTATTGAAAATAAAGTGTGGGCTAATTTGTGTGCGAAGAAATTTTAGTTCCATTTCAATTTTTTCGCTTTGCAATTTTAATTCCTTTTCCCTTTTAACTCTCCATTGTTTTGAATACCAATATAACGTAGAAATAAGTTGAAAAAGCGTTGTGTTCAAAATCATGGAAAACACATTTCGCCAGCCGCCAATTTCATAAAAAAGTTTTTCCCATCCAGTAAGCCTCATGGTAAAAATATAACCGACAACAACAAATACAAAAGCAAAAAAGTAGCTGCCATATTTTTTTTTCTGAAGCAAAGAAGGTATAAGAATAAATAAATTGACATAAATGATACTTGCATAAGTAAGTAATTCAAGTAGAGTACTTCCAGCAGCACTGGCCCAATTTTTTTCAACAAAGTGATAATCATAAATAAACAAAAACATGAAGGCCCAAAAAGCAGCATGTTGCAAAACTTCCAAATTTTTTATATAGAACCGATAACTCATACAAGCAAATTTAAATTGTAAGATTAAACTCTTTACTATAAATCCACCAAAGCCCATTCCCAATAACAGAGGATTATTAAAAGAAGTCAACAATCCTATTCGGTATTATATTTCATTGACATACTAATAACTAACTTGATAAAATCAGATGATATCCATTAATTATTCTTCTACATACATAATTTAAAAAGTAATACTAAATATGTAGATTTTAGATATACTCAATTGGCAATTCTTTAGAAGTAAAGAATATTCATTTCTAAATTTCCACTATTCATGCCATATAAATGGTGCTTAAAGGAAAACATTTGTATAGCATATATATTGGTACAATTTTGCTCAATTGAAATACTATACTAAACGTTTCATCAATAAATTTAAAAAAATGCGAAATTCAAAATTTTACAGTTTAATATTACTTGCGTTTGTTTTGCTGTTTTCAAATTGCAAAAAACAAATACAAATGTTATCAGTAAGTTCAAAAGTAACAAGCAGTTTGACAGAAAATTCATCTACCGCTAGCACATCATATACTATGCCTCACGAAGGAGTAACACATGAAGGTACCTGGCTCCAATTTCCACATGAATACGAATATGGTTTTAAATATCGCAATGATCTTATTGATACATGGGTTGCCATGACAAAAGAATTGGTTGCTGTAGAAAAAGTGCACATCATTGCCTATAATCTATCACATAAAAATTGGATAATCAGTAAGCTAAATGCTGCCGGAGTTTCTTTGGCAAATGTTGATTTTAAACTCTTTCAAACCAATGATGTTTGGGTAAGGGATAATGGGCCAATATATGTAAGAAATGCAGCAGGTAGCCAGAAGATTGAAGACTGGGGCTTTAACGGATGGGGTGGAAAATTCAGAAGTGGAAAATGTGATTTAATACCAGGTAAAGTGGGTACTTCTACAGGCGTACCGGTTGTAAATCTAAATAGTACAATGATTGTAGAAGGTGGCGCAGTGGAGGTAGATGGCAATGGCACTCTACTTGCCACCCGCAGTTCTATCTTAAATTCAAATAGAAATCCAGGTATGACACAGGCCAAGGCCGAAGCAATTTTTACAATAAATTTGGGGGTTACAGATTTTATTTGGTTAGATGGAGTAAAGGGTAAAGACATTACTGACCAACACATAGACGGCTTTGCAAGATTTGCCAATGCCAATACCATTGTTACTATGAACAGTACAGATTTAAAATACTGGTACCTATCACAAGCTGATATTAATACACTATATGCCGCAAAGAATGCCGTAGGTACGCCATACAATATCATCTACCTCCCACTTACAAAAAATAATGTAAAAACAACAAGTGGAAAAAATTTGGGAGAAAAAGGAAGTTATGTAAACTTTTATGAAGCAAATGGAAAAGTATTAATGCCTGCTTATAATGATCCTAATGATACTGTTGCCAAAAATATTTTGCAAGGCGTTTATCCAAATAAAACTGTGGTACTAATTGATGTACGCAACCTCTACGAGAATGGCGGCATGGTGCATTGTGTTACCCAGCAGCAGCCCTTGTAGTTATTTTTTCTATAATGTTAGTGAAATTGGAATTATCTATGCTTAGGTTTTGTAGTTGACTTTGTCATGAAAAATTAAAGGCAATATAGTTGAATGTATGAGGTTAATTTTTGACTGTAGAAATAGTAAACTATTTTAAAGTCAACAATTAATATTAAAGGCTCCATGTAGGATGCGATTCATTTTTGTAATAAATTTCAACTCAAAAACTAGATTAAATATTGGCAAACTGTGACTGTAAGTTTTTAGAAATTACAAATCATCAAACTCATACAATGGATCTATATGATCATCATGCCCCATTTCACAAATTGGATGAATAATACCATCATCTACACTATACACCCAACCATGTAGGTATGGTCGTTGTTCCTCTTTCCAAGATTTTTGAATAATGCTTGTTTTTGCTAAGTTCATAACTTGCTCTTGCACATTTAGTTCAATTAGTCGATTAAGTTGTTCACTTTCCTTCGTTTGATAATCTATCTCTTCTCTATGAATGCGATACACATCTTTGATATTGCGCACCCATTTATTAATGATTCCTAGGTTATGTCTTCCCATGGCTGCTTTTACTCCACCACAGTTATAGTGTCCACAAACTATTATATGTTTTACATGTAAATGATTGACTGCATACTCTAGCACGGCAAGAAGATTGAGGTCTGTATGCACCACCATATTGGCAATATTTCGATGCACAAAAATTTCACCGGGCTGAGTACCGGTAATGCGGTCTGCGGGTACCCTGCTATCGCTACAACCAATCCATAGAAATTCTGGTTTTTGTACATTGGCCAGCCGATGAAAAAAATCAGGATCTTGTTTTATGGTTTCTGCTGCCCAATTTTTGTTATTTTGTAATAATACTTCATAACTATTCAAACTTATTTGCCCAGATTTAGATATAGTATTTTTCTTTGTTACAGTCTTTTTAGGGTATAATGAACCTTTTGCAACTATTTTCTTTTTCATTTTAAAATTTATTTATGCCTTTTCGGCGTGAACATGCAGGTCGTTTTCTATCTTATAGATCTGCTTAAAGTTTTTCAGTTCCAATTCAATTTTCTTTAGTGGAGCTTTAATAGCTTTAAATTCTTTAATCAATTCCAACACATCAAAATCTATATATATTGTTTTAGATGCATCAATGATTAGCCTGGAGTTTTCAGGTATATGATCCAATGTTTCTCTTATAGATGCTTTATTCAAAAAACTAACTTCCTCAGACAATTCAATTGTGATGATATCACCTTGATTATATTTTTCTTTATGAAAGTAATAGGAATTTTTTAGATTACCATGAAGTATTGCTCCGGCTGCAGCTATTAATCCGGCTAATACTCCTAAGATTAGCCCTTTTCCCTTCAACACATGGGGAAAACCAATAAGATCTATGGAAATGATACATACTACTGTAACTATAAAAGGTATGAACTGGTATTTGCCATTGAGAAACATTTTTTTAAAAATAGCTGGCTTTGCCAACTTATATCCAGTTAGTATCAATATAGCTGCCAAAGCACTCAAAGGAATCTTGTTTAAGAAGGTAGGTATAAACATAGCACATAGCAATAGTAATAACCCGTGTACTATAGCCGATAATTTCGATCGGGCACCAGCATTTACATTGGCACTACTGCGTACAATTACACTTGTTATAGGCAAACCTCCAATAAGACCAGAAACTGTATTTCCCAAACCTTGTGCTATTAATTCTTTATTCGCATTAGTAACCCTTCTTTCCGGATCTATACCATCTACTGCCTCTATGCTGAGTAGGGTTTCTAATGATGCTATAATGGCAATAAATATTCCATACATAATGACTTCACCATTTAAAAATCCATTAAAATCCGGAAGGGTAAAAAATCCAATAAATGTAGCGGCATCAGTAGCTACAGGTATTTGTACCAAACGATCTCCATCTACATACAGTTTGCTGCCTGTGGCATGCCACAATTCGTTGATGACTAATGATATAATTACAGCAATTAATGCTCCCGGTATAAAAGGAAGTCTATTTTTTATAAATGGCTTTTCCCATATCAACATAATTACAATAGATATCAGACAGATAATAGCAGTGCCTAATTCTATATGATGCAATGGCTGAAAGAATTTATACAAACCTTCATTTCCAAATGGAAACAATTCTGTAAGATTCCCTTGTTGATCTATATCATACCCAAATGCCTTAGGTATTTGCTTTGCAATAATTAAAAGGCCAATACTCGTAAGCATGCCTTTGATGACACTACTCGGTATGTAATTGGCAATACCACCCAATTTGGCAAAACCCATCATCATTTGAAGCACCCCTGCCATTGAAACAGCACATAAGAAAAGTGGAAAGTTTCCGATGGCTGTTATAGCTCCCAATACTAAGGATGCCAACCCGGCTGCTGGGCCACTTACGCTCAATGCAGAATTACTGAATAAAGCAATTACCACACCTCCAATTATGCCTGATATAAGACCACTAAAAAATGGGGCCCCGCTGGCGGATGCAATGCCTAAGCATAAAGGGAGTGCTACTAAAAAAACAACCAAACCCGCAGGAAAATCAAAGCGGGCATTAGCAAAAATATTTTTGTTCATGCTTTTTTTATTATTAGAAAATAAATAAGAAAGGTATAAAAAAATAAAACTGAAGAGGAATTCATGAATAAACCTGAGGAGGTCTAAGTTCAAGACTTAGATATGGCTCAGAAAGCCGATTATGTATGTGAGTGGCAAAAGATTGATTGTTTATAAAAAAAATATCAAAATCGAGTGATACTTGTCTTGTAAATTCTTTACTACAACTACCTTTTTCATCGCTATCTTTTTCCTGCTGATCTTCATTATTGTCTACAAAACTTATACTATTTTTTTTAAAATAGAATATACTGGAAACTGCTTCCGTACAAAAGCTGATCATGAAGAAAAGAAAAATAATATGTATGAACCAATTTTTCAATGGGGCAAACTTATATAGCAGAATGTAAATGGATGAAAATAGTTGATAGATGTAGATTTATAACCAATCGAAGAAAATAAGTTGATTGATAAATGTATAATATAAAAGAATAGTTGACTGCGAAAAATAGTTGTTTGAAAGATCGTATTCAAGCATCCAAAAAATCTTCTTCATCATTTTGATGAGGGGCAGAATATTTTGAAAAAACTTTTTCAATAGCTCCTCCAAACATAGGAAACTTACTCTTTGCATAGTCTTTTACAATTCTTATAGCATCTAAAGCCTGTTTCTTATTAAGGCCTGCTTCTTTTTTTAATTGATTTATAAGTTCGTCCATTCTTGAAGTTATGATGCAACTTTGAGTAGGCTCAGTTTGCTGTTTTTTAATTTTTGTTCTGCGTATTCTACTGTTACAATTAAATCTTTTTTGTTGCCGCCAGGCATTTCAAACATAGCATCAGTAAGAATACTTTCAATTATACTCCTAAGACCACGGGCACCAAGTTTATATTCTAAAGCTTTTTGTACCATATAGTCTAATACACTATCTTCTATTTTAAGTTTTATATTTTCCATTTCAAATAGTCTGGTAAATTGCTTAACCAAGCTATTCTTTGGTTCTGTAAGAATAGAACGTAGTACTTCTGCATCTAATGGATTGAGGTGTGCTATGACGGGAAGCCTACCTAATAATTCAGGTATCAAGCCAAAACTGCGTAAATCCTGTGCGTTTACAAATTGCAAAATATTTGACTTTTGATACTCCTGCTCCTGTTTATTTACATTAAAACCAATTGCATTTGTATTTATACGACGAGCTATCATTTTATCAATGCCATCAAATGCCCCTCCACATATAAATAAAATATTTGCCGTATTTACTTTTATCATCTTTTGCTCAGGATGTTTTCTTCCACCCTGCGGCGGCACTAGAACTTCAGTGCCTTCAAGCATCTTGAGCAATCCTTGTTGTACGCCTTCGCCACTCACATCACGGGTAATACTTGGGTTATCACTCTTACGAGCAATCTTATCAATTTCATCAATAAAAACAATACCTTTTTCCGCAGCTGCCACATCGTAGTTGCAAGATTGCAACAGCCTTGTAAGCATACTTTCTACATCTTCACCTACATATCCTGCTTCTGTAAAAACAGTGGCATCTACAATAGCAAATGGCACATGTAACATACGTGCAATAGTTTTTGCAAGCAATGTTTTTCCGGTACCAGTTTCTCCAACCATGATGATATTGCTTTTCTCTATTTCAACATCATCAGTTTGAATTTTACGGGTTATGCGTTTATAGTGGTTATAGACTGCTACTGATAATATTTTTTTGGCATCATCCTGTGCAATAATGTATTGGTCTAAATAATTTTTTATTTCTACCGGTTTACGAATATTAAATTTGAATTGAGTGCTTTGTTTTTCATCTTTTTGGTGTAGCTCTTCACCTATAATTTCCTGTGCATGCTCTACACAGTTTTCGCAGATATGGCCATCTTGACCAGCTATTAATATACGCACCTCATCTCTTGCCCTACCACAAAATGAACACCTTATATTAGTTTGTTTTGCCATTGTTTAAAAATTAACGCTGAAGGCATCAGCGTACAAAAGTAAAAGGAAACACTCAAATGCTTATAGCGTATTTTTATACAGTGATGCTTATAAGCTCCAAAAAGCTGCATCTGCTTGCTTTAAACCCAGATTTTGAATCTCAAAATTTGTCAATGCCTGCTTTTTATTTATAGAAAAGAAAAAACAGATTGTGACGAAACCCACTTTTTTATAAAAATAAAAAGAGGCTGTCTTTGGAGATAGCCTCTTTTTATTTATCATATTAATTATAATGTAGTGCAAATAGCATCTACAATGCCATAGGCAACTGCTTCATTGGCATCCATCCAATAATCTCTGTCAAAATCTTTGAGTATTTGCTCCATCGTTTTTCCACAGTTTTCTGCTAATATTCTGGCACCCAATTCTTTTGTTTTTTTAATCTGAGCGGCTTGTATTTCTATGTCAGAAGATTTGGCTTGATAATATCCACTAAGGCTTGGCTGATGAATCATTACCTCTCCATGCGGAAAAATAAAGCGTCTTCCTTTTGCACCGGCACTTAGCAGTATGGAACCCATACTTGCTGCCAACCCCATACATATAGTACTTACAGGGCTTTTGAGCATTTTGATAGTGTCATAGATGACCATACCACTGGTTACTACCCCACCTGGGCTATTGATATAAAATTTGATTTCTTCTCCTGGCTTATCTGCTTCTAACAGCATAAGTTTACTTACTACTTCCCGGGCAGATTTATCTTCTACAACTCCCCATAAATAAACGGTACGTTTTTCTAAGAAAAGTTGCTCCATTTTTTTGACAAGCAGTGGTCCTTGTTGCTCTTGCTTGTTGTCGTCTTTTTCATCCTCTTCCTCATCACCGGCAATAGGTATATTTTTATAATAACTTGAATACATCATTTTATTTTTTCTCTTTTCGTGGATTAATATGTAATACTTCATCAATCAAACCGTATGCTTTGCTTTCATCTGCAGTCATCCAGAAATCACGCTCACAGTCTGCAGCTACTTTTTGTACATCGCTATCAGTATGATAAGATATAATTTCATAAAGCTCCTGCTTTACTTTTTTAATTTCCCTTGCTGTAATTTCTATATCGCTTGCTTGGCCACCAATAGCACCACTTGGCTGGTGGAGCATAATTCGGCTATGCTTCAAGGCGCTTCTTTTTCCCTTTACACCTGCACACATTAAAATGGCACCCATACTTGCGGCCATGCCTGTGCAAATGGTAGATATATCCGGACTTACAAATTGCATAGTGTCATAAATGCCTAATCCGGCATAAACACTGCCACCTGGGCTGTTGATATACATTTGAATATCTCTGCTGCGGTCTGTACTATCTAAAAAAAGCAACTGTGCTGTTACTATGTTTGCTACATAGTCATCAATGGGCTCACCTAAGAAAATAATACGATCCATCATCAGCCTGCTAAACACATCCATACTGGCCACATTCAGTGGTCTTTCCTCTATGATATAGGGTGTAAGGTTTGTGATATTATGCTTGGTGTAATCATGCAGTGTAAGTGAATTGATTCGTTTATGTTTTACTGCATATTTTTCAAATTCAGTTTGATTCATTTCAAAATTTTTGCGGCGAAAGATATGTGCTTGACAAATACCATGCTTGTAAAAAAGTAGGACAAAAGGGCAGGGAGTGCCGATCGATATAGTTTCCCAAAGTTGCTATTTCCGTCTATTCATCAATACAATATAAAAGCCGCTTCTTTTTGGAAGCGGCTTTTATAATTCAATATTATATTACTATTCGCTGGCTTTAAATTCTACACGGCGATTTTGTGCACGGCCTTGTGTTGTGGCATTATCCGCAATTGGATTTTCAATACCATAACCTGTAGCTGTAAGTTTGTCACCACTGATGCCTTTTCCTACTAAGTAAGTTTTAACCGCATCAGCTCTTTTCTGAGAAAGTACTTTATTCATTTCTACTTTTCCTGTATTGTCCGTGTAACCATCTATGGATATCTTTAATTCAGGATGCTCATTCAATATAGTAACTAATTTATCCAATTCTGCTTTTGCAGCTGTTGTAAGCGTGGCAGAACCTGTAGCAAATTGTACATTCTTATAGTTGAAATTATATTGCTCTAAAGTAGGGCATCCACCATTTTCAGCTTTACCGGCTACACGTGGGCAACGATCGTTTTCATCATTTACACCATCTCCATCAGTGTCAGGTATAGGGCAACCAGCATAGCGTGCCACACCAGCTTGATTTGGACACTTATCTTCTTCATCATTGATACCATCTTTATCTGAATCTGGTATTGGGCAACCGTTGTATTTTGCAATACCTCTGTTATCCGGACATTTGTCATCTTTATCTGCTATTCCATCACCATCTTTATCTGGGCAACCATTTAAAGAAGCTGGGCCAGCTGCTGTAGGACATGCATCTTTATCATCTGTAATTCCATCGCCATCACCATCTTTTGGAGCTTCTACAACAGGTACTGTAACAACAGGCAAAGTGGGTTCAACTACTTTGGCATGAGTAAGTGGTTGTAAGAAACTAATGCCATACTGTAAATGATTGGTGGCATTGTCTGTAATACCAAGTCTGTACTGAGCAGATGGTATAATGTATGCCTGATCATTTAAATTGAATTTAATACCAACACCAAGCGGCACTAAGGCACCAAAATCTTTACGGCTATAAAAAGCACCAATACCAGCTGTAAGGAATGGATTGATTCCTTTAGAGGCATCTAATAAATGAAGATTTGCAGCTACATCTAACTGGCTGAATAAAGAGTTATTATTTGTGCTGCGTAGTTCCATGTCTTCAAATGGATAGTCAACAAAAGCACCAGTATATCTTGCGCTTAAATCAATTTTGTTTGTAAGTGGAAGATTAAGCTCAGAGATGGTTACAAAAGCTGTGATGCACAAAATCCCAATAGTTGTATCAAGAACTGCACCAACTTATTTGGGTGTTCAAACAGCACATAAACACGGTCTTACACTTATTGGATTTGCAAGAGGTAAAAAGATGAATCTTTATACTCATAGTGGAAGAATTGATGTCTAGTATTGATGATAAATTAGATTTTAATTTGAGTGA
>CALAGJ010000095.1 GCA_937892395.1 uncultured Parafilimonas sp. | reverse complement strand
AATGATGGAAGATGCTGGATTGGGGGATATGGAAACTTTAGTATCGGTTTCCAATACAGAAGCATTGATAGCATCCGAATAAGCCACCGCACCATCTGCATATACAGCTTTGATTCTATAGTTTGTATTTGCCGATTTTTGGTTACTGATATTATAACTATAATTATTACTCTTATCAGCAGCAATGCGTGCCACAGGCGAAAAGCCACCACCACTGTTTTGCTGCTCTACGATATAGTAATTGGCAGTACCATTAACATCTGAAAAGTTCAGAATATTTTTATGTATCCAGCGGCGTATTTTGGTGATGATGCCCAGCTTGTCGTTGTTGGTGTAGCCTGCCAGTATCAAACCCGGCGTGCAGCGCACTACAATTCTGCCGGAGGGCTGAATCACAACATCATTACCCTGATCCTGATTAGTGCCAAAGTCTGTAATGGTAATGCCGTTCTCCCCAAAACTGCTATCTAATCTGCCACTACTTTGATACCGGGCCAGCACAGCATTTCCTTTTGTAAAAGAGGTAAAACCAGATACTACAATTTTACCATTGTTTTGCAGAGCTACTCCAAATGCTTCTGAATATTCATCAAATCTTTGTTTCACCTTACCTCCAGCACCAAACTCAGGGTCTGAAACACCATTTGGCAAATAACGGGCTATAGCCATAGAGGGTATTTTCAAACTCATATTCTGAAGCAGGGTGATACCTGCTGCAACAATTTTATCGTCTGGTTGTATGGCTATATCATTGATGATATCTCCTGCCTCATCAAAGTCAGTAAAACTAATGCCATTATTTCCAAAGCTGCTGTCAACAATACCATCCGGGGTTAAACGTGCCAGCATGAAGCGGCAACTTGGACTGGGCCCACGATCGCTTCCGCCAACAATAATACTTCCGTGCTTTTGAAATGCGACTGACTGAGCATAGGAACCTCTTTCAATGATTGTTTTGCCATCTTCTTCTCCAAAACTGCTGTCTAAACTGCCATCCGGATTAAAACGGGTCACCAGCATATATATGTTGTTGCCATTCTCTGAGAAAGAACCAACTGTAACAACCTTATTATCGGGTGTAATGGCAAGATCTCTGACAGACTCTTCAATGCCACCGAAAGTGTATGTAACCAATCCATCCACACCAAAAGCAGAATCAATCTTACCTTCCGGGGTAAAATGTCTGATAAGTCGTTTATCATTAAATGAACCGAATGCTATAATACTGTTATCGTTTAGCAAACCCATAGCGGATTGACGGATACCGGTAGTTATAACCGATCCGTTTATACCGAATGTTTCATCTAAGACACCATCCATCAAAATTCGATAAATAATCAGAGTATCAAAATTCAACTGCATATATGCCAAGATGCTGCCATCTTTTTGCAACACAATCTTTGGGAGAAATTGAGTAGTAGGTTTAAAATCAAATTTCGTTATCCCGGCATTACCAAAGCTGTTATCAAGCTGCCCTGATTCCTGTGCGTTAGCAGTAGCGGTTGCAAATAGCAGGAAGTAAAGTAAAATGTAATATTTCATAATTGTAATTTTTAATTATTGACAAAATGGAGCAGTAGGTGGCGGGTTGGGGCAGTTGGCATTATTTGTTCCTGTTGATTGGCAACTATGTCGGTAGTTTTCACAATCCACAAATAAGTCAGGCCCATTAATAGCTGTGTTGGTAAGCAGGGACTGAAAAAAAAACTGCGGTTCTTTGCACCATATAAAGTTGCACATCGATGCTTGTTGTATTGTTTGTGCCGAAAGCTGTTTTGTAGCAGGTCTGGGTGCAACCGGGCAATTTTCTGTTGGCAGGGCTCGTACAACAATCAGTCGGGTCATCATCTAAACCATGACCCATATCGCAATCTAAATAAGTTTCTGTTTGCTTCCCTTTATTTTTTACTAAGTTTCTTAACGTAAGTGCCCCGATCATTAATAAATCCTTCCCATCATTACTTCGGGTAATGGAGATAAGGCCCCCATTATCTAGGCAAAAACTGGTTGTATCATAGTTTCCTCGCCCATCCCCCAAATCTTCGTTTGGAGGAAATTGTTCGTATCGGTTATCAAATTCTACGATTTGATCAGTCTTTCCCTGGAAGGAAATTACAGGTGCGATATAGGCATTCTGGTCAAAAAAACCTGTGGCCTGTGCTTCTGTTTTGATACTGCCGGGCATGGGAAAATTACCCCACATATTTAAAATGCCTTTAAACTCCGGAAGGGAATAATTGGAAGGCGCATAATAATATTCTTCATTTATATTCCCCAAGCGGTCTTTAAACCCAGGAGATACCGCATCCACCATGGCCTGTGTTTGCAGAAATGCAGTAGCAAGCACTGTTCCTGACCCTGCGCTGGCGCCTGCGCCAAACACTTTGTTTACATTAAAGGAAAAACTGTTAGCAAACAAACCATCTGCCTGCATTTTTAAAGCGCTGCGAATGGCGCCACGGGCATCCTGTACCGCCCTATAAACCGCCATCTGCTGGTAGATTGTTTTTGTCCTGTTTATTGTAAATAATTCACCTTTATACAAAAGCTTCCCTCTCCTGTATTCCACATTAAAAACCACAAACCCTCTTTTTGCAAACTCCCTGCACATATAGCGAATACCTTCTGTATTTTCAATATTGGAACAATCAGAAAAACCGCCGGGGTGAAACATGAAAATAACAGGTAATGGACAGGTGTTGTAAAATTCATAGACCGTGTTTTTGGGGAAATAGATATTAAAAAACAAAGCTTCACTGGTGTTTTTACAAGCATCGCTCAATATACATTCGCGGTCACCAAGTAATTCCCAATCTTTGAAATTACTGCTTTGAGGAGATTTGGCATAACTATAATTTTTTATACTATCTATCTGATTATCTCCAAAAATAGCTGTTCGCAAGTCAAGGTTGCAATATGCTGATGGCGTACAGGAAAACTGGCTTTTTATATGTCCAATAGTAATCAACATGTAAAAAGGGATCAGTGTTAGAATTTTCCATTTCGGGGATAGAATTGCAATGGGTTTAATCAGGTTTAAAATACAAAAAGTGTGGCGTAAGCATTTGCGAAGCAGCCTGTAAACTCTTTTCTGGTAAGGGCTGGAACATAAGTTTACCCCCCCCCCCGCAAAAGTTAATCCTGTACAGAACAGGCTTGAAAGCCGGTAAAAATGAATTTGTTTCATAACAACCGATTTAATTTAGGAGAATTATAGCGAATATAAACGCATTTGAATGAGACTGCCAAATATATTTCTGAAAGAGTGATAAATCACTATGCAGTTACCGGCACAAACCTTCATTTTGCAAAAAAATATCCGCAGTTTCTACTGCGGATATTCAATCTTTTTTAGTACAACACAATTACTCTTTCAAAAAACTCCCCTCTGCCAAATCACCATTACTATTAACAACAACTTTATAATGACCCTGCCGCAGGTTGCTGATATTGATGCTGATTTTTGTTTGCTTTGCAAATGACTGACTGCGTACTAAATTACCCATACCATCATAAATATAAACCATACCATCCTGCCATTTATTTTCTTTCAATGAAGCGTGAACTACGATGGATAGTATGGCGGAAATGGTAGTGCAAATTTTCTCCGCTATATTCATTGCCCGTAGGGCATATAAAAATTTATTTTTTGCTCAATTGATGACTAAGTATTTATGGAATCAAGAAAGAGTGAATCCTGTTTAGTAGCTTGATTTTTATTTGTTGTGTAGCCTTATATTTTTGCAATATGTCAAGTATAAAAAATATTGTTTTTGATTTGGGGGGTGTGTTGATTGATATTGATGTGGCAAAAACAAATGATGCGTTTGCTGCATTGGGCATTCATCAGTTTCAGCAGTACTATTCGTTGTCTATGGCAAGCCCTTTATTTGAAGCATTGGAAACGGGGGCTATAGAGGCAGCAGCTTTTTATGATTCATTGCGAAGCATTACAAATACAAACATTGATGATGCACAACTACAGCATGCTTGGAATGCATTGCTGCTGAATTGGAGAAGGCATAGTGTACGCCACTTGCAAACGCTTGCCAAAAATTATAAGCTCTATCTTTTTTCAAACACAAATAAGATTCATCATGATGCGTTTTTATCTTACTTCACAGCACAGACAGGGCTTGCATTATTTGATGATTTATTTACAAGTGTGTGGTATTCTTTTGATAGAAAAATTCGTAAACCTTATGCTTCGTCTTTTGAATTGCTTCTGCAAACAGAACAGTTACGACCTGGGGAAACTTTGTTTATTGATGATACACTTGTCAATATTGAAGGGGCAAAAAAAGTAGGCATGCGCACACATCATTTATTGAGTGATGAAAAGATTGAAGACTTGAATTTTTGAATGGAGGCATCAGCGTTTTGCTGCTAATGTAAAGCCAATAGTAGTGCCTACATTTTGCTTGCTGCGCACATGCATGGTTTGATGGTGTGCTTCGATGATGTGTTTGCAAATAGACAGACCAAGACCTGTGCCGCCAATATTTCTACTGCGGCTGTCATCTGTTCTATAAAATCTTTCAAATATGCGTGGCAAATGTTCTTCTGATATACCTATGCCATCATCACTTAATTCTATTAATACATGTTTGTCATCAGTATTGTAAATGCCTGCTACTATTGTGCCACCGTTATTGCCATATTTGATGGAGTTCATTACTAAATTCATAATGACCTGAGCAATTTTTTCTTTGTCTGCAAATACTTCTACGGGACTTTCGCATCCTTTTTTAATGGACATAGTGATGTGGCGATTTTCGGCCTTGAGTTGTAGCGATGCATAAGTGTCCCGAATGACCTGCTGTATAATAAAATTCTCTTTTAACAATGGGTGCTCTCCACTTTCTAATTTAGTAATTACATTCAAATCATTTACTAAATTGACTAAGCGGTTTATATTTTTATTGGTGTTTTCGAGAAACCTTTTTCGCATGGAAGGATTTTCTATGGCACCATCCAATAAGCTTTCTACATAGCCCTGTATAGAAAAAATGGGAGTTCTCAATTCATGCGATAAGTTTTGTAAAAATTCCTTTCTATATTTTTCATTTACCTGCAAGGTTTTAATAGCTGTTTCCTGTTGCTTAGCCCATTCTTCTACATCATCACTCACTTCATCTATGCTCTTGGCTGGTATTAAATATTTATAATACAGTTCCTCTTTATGACTGGCTTTTGTTTGGTAGATATATTTGTATATTAATTTTATTTTACGATAAATAAATTTATCCATCATAAATCTTACTAAGAACATGCTGCCCAAGAATACTACTGCTACACTACCTAATGCCATTTGCCAGTTCTTGTCATAGAGATAAAATGCAATACCTACCGGCACAGCTATGCATAGTGCTGTAAGTGCTGCTATTTCTACGGGGCTTGTATTTTTACTTGGTAGCATATTGCAAATATAATAGCAGTATATGACTGTATAGAACTGTGTGTGCTATCATAGAACATAGCGGCTTATTAAAAATACTGCTTTATCGGCAGAGCCGCTATATTGCGCCTTATGAATAAATCAAAAAATCTTACTGTCAATATTTTAATTGCTATGGTGGCCGGGGCAGTTGTTGGGTATATTATTTACAGAACGGGTGATGCAGATATGCATAAAAAATGGGCAGATAATTTGAAAATACTCACCACTATTTTTTTGCGCTTGGTGCAAATGATTATTGCGCCACTTGTATTTACAACTTTAGTGGTAGGCATTGCAAAGCTGGGTGATTTGCAAACAGTGGGCCGCATAGGCGGCAAAGCAATGTTGTGGTTTATCAGTGCTTCGCTAATGAGTTTGTTGACAGGCATGCTGTTGGTTAATCTTTTAAAACCCGGTGATGCTATAAGTATAGCAGGTGCCAGTACAGATGCCATTAAAGATTTGGCAGGTAAGACTGAGGGCTTTACCCTTCAAAATTTTATTGAGCATGTATTTCCCAAAAGTGTAGTGGCTGCTATGTCTGAAAATGAAATATTGCAAATAGTTGTATTTAGTTTATTTTTTGGTATTGCCACTGCGGCATTTGGGGAAAAAGCAAAACCTGTTATAAAGGCATTGGATGCAGCAAGCCATATTATATTGATTATGGTGGGATATATTATGCGATTTGCACCCTATGGTGTGTTTGGCGCCATAGCTGCTGTAATAGCTGTAAACGGTCTTGAAATTTTTGTTTTCTATGCAAAATATTATTTCTCTTTTCTTGCTGGTATTGGTATTTTATGGATCATACTATGCACCGTTGGCTTTGTCATTTTAAAAGGAAGATTCAAAGATTTATTGCAGTTGATTGTACAACCATTGGTCATAGCTTTTAGTACAACAAGTAGCGAAGCTGTGTTTCCAAAACTCACACAGCAATTAGAAAGATTTGGATGTAAAGATAAAATTGTATCCTTTATACTGCCCTTGGGCTATTCATTCAATTTAGATGGAAGTATGATGTATATGACCTTTGCAAGTATAACTTTGGCTCAGGCTTTTAATGTGCATTTGGATTTAGGTACCCAGCTTACAATGCTGCTGGCGCTCATGCTTACGAGCAAAGGAATAGCAGGTGTGCCGAGGGCAAGTTTGGTTGTAGTATTGGCCACATGTGCCATGTTTAAAATACCACCCGAAGGTGTGGCATTATTATTACCCATTGATCATTTCTGTGATATGTTTCGCTCAGCCACAAATGTATTGGGAAATGCACTGGCTACGAGTGTTGTAAGCAAATGGGAAAATGCTTTAGACGAAACCAATACAACTACGGCCACTTAGTAGTAAAGCTCTTTTATAACAACTTAATTCTTTTTTTCATTGGGATAATAATCATTCCATAGTTGATTGATTTTATCCCACAAAGCAGGAATGCGTTTGATCCAAACCATTTCTCTGTTTTGGCTCATGGCTTCTGCTGCCGGCAGACCAAAATATGTTTTATTGCCTGCTATAGTTTTGGTAACTCCACTCTGCCCCAGCACTACTGCCCCTGCGCCAATGGTGATTGTTTTATTTACACCTACTTGCCCCCATAAGGTTACTCCATCTTCCACAATAGTAGCTCCTGCAATGCCCACCTGAGATGCTATAAGACAGTTTCTTCCTATCTCCACATCGTGGCCTAAATGGATGAGGTTATCTAAGCGTGCTCCACGCTTTATGATAGTGGCAGCAGTTACCCCTCTGTCTATGGTGCAGTTGCAGCCTATTTCTACATCATCTTCGATAATTACTTCGCCACAGCTTTGCATTTTTTTATACCATACCTCTCTATTTTTTTTTGTATTATAATAAAATGCATCGCCGCCAATACGAGTGCCGGATTGGATGATGACATTATTACCAATTGTTGTATAATCCATGATGGTAACATTTGGATGTATAACACAGTTGTTGCCAATTTTTACAGACTTACCTATAAACACATTGGGCATGATGGTGGTGTTTGTACCAATGATTGCACCATCACTTATAGCATTTGAGGCAGGACTGAATGGACGAAATTTTTGTACGATTGTTAAGTATGCTTCAAATGGATCAGTGCAGTATAATAAATTTTTTCCTGCGGGAATGTTTACCTCTTTTGTGTTTATAATAATATGAGTAGCAGCACTATTTAAACATGTGTCATAATACTTTGGATGATCTACAAAACATAAATCTCCTGCTGCTACTTTATGTATTTCATTAATGCCATCTGCAGTAGCATTTTCATCACCAATTATTTCTGCTTGTATCAGACTTGCTATTTCATGTAAACGCTGTGCTTGTGGAAATTTCATTTGAGAAAATATTTGAAACAAAATTAGTGCAGATGAATATTTTTTACACTATATGCAATATTTATTTGAAAAAAATATTTAGTCAATTTATTCAATGCATGCTTAGTTTTTTTGTTATCCTTTAAATAGCATAAAAAAAATATTGTAAAGAAATATTATTTGCAATGATGTGCTGAAACTCAATGATAGCAATAGTTGTAGCAATGTATATTTAATATTGTATAATTCAGTTTGTATGCAAACCCAAATAAAAATTTATCATGATTGTATAAAATTATTTCACATTAAAAATCGTAATGCACAAATCATAAACAAATTGTGCATAAAAAATATGTTGATTTTTTTTGCACATGTATAAAGTATTTCTAATATTGTCGTGGGAATATTTTATTCCTTTACTTACTAACACATCTGTTATACAAGAATCCCGCCCCGGCGGGATTCTTATTTTGATAAAAATGAATCGTTATTTCATACTATATAAACCATATAAAGTACTCAGTCATTTTGGAAAAACTGTAGGCAAAAAAACCTTGAGTGATATTGTACAACTTCCAAAAAATATATATCCTGTTGGCAGATTAGATGAAGATAGTGAAGGTCTTTTATTACTGACTGATGATGCATCAATCAATCATCGATTGCTGCATCCGTCATTCAAACATGAGCGCACCTATCATGTGCAAGTGGAAGGTAGCATTACAGACCATGCACTACAAGAATTATCGAAAGGTGTTTGCATTACAGTAAATCATACTACATACCACACATTGCCTTGTAAAGCTTCACACTTAACAGATATGAATCATATTGTTCCTCGAAATCCTCCTGTGCGTTATAGAGCCACTATACCAGATACATGGATTTCACTAACACTTACAGAAGGCAAGAACAGACAAGTAAGAAAAATGACAGCAAGCGTGGGCTATCCTACATTAAGATTAATAAGACATAGCATTGGAGCTATACAATTGGGCGAATTATTACCGGGGGCATATAAAGAAATTAGTAGAAATAGTTTTTACAATAAACTCTTTGATGACACCAAATGATTATCAGGGAATTGATGTTGAAATATACACTTTAGTATAGCGTCAATCCCATATCTAAAATGCATTGCTGAAACCAAAAAAAACTAAAGAAATTAATTTGCATCTCAGTAGATATTGATAACTTGAGCAAGTTTTAAATATGCATACAATGAAAGGAATAAACAAATCTCAAACATCAAAAAGTCGTAGAAAGTTTTTAAGTAATGTATTGACAGCATCGGCGGGTTTTTATATCATACCCCGCCATGTGCTGGGGCGTGGTTTTGTGGCACCTAGTGATAAACTACGCATAGCTGCCATAGGCGCAGGTGGTAAAGGTGAAAGTGATATTGCCATGTTTTATGCAAGCAAAAAAGCTGAGATTGTATCGCTCTGTGATGTAGATGACAGACAGTGTGTAAATACAAGAAAAAAATTTCCAAAAGCCAGCTACTACAAAGACTTTAGAGAGATGCTGTTGAAAGAGCAAAATAATATTGATGCAGTATCTGTATCTACTCCGGATCATCAGCATGCAGTAGCTGCTATGGCCGCTATGCAACTGCATAAACATGTATATGTGCAAAAGCCATTAGCACACGATATATATGAAGCAAGAATGCTTACAAAAGCTGCACATACCCATAAGGTAGTAACGCAGATGGGCAACCAAGGTGCCAGTGGAGATGGCGTTCGTTTATTGATTGATTGGTACAAAGCAGGGCTAATAGGTGAGGTGCATACTGTGCACTGTTTTACAGACAGACCTGTATGGCCACAGGGCATACCCAGACCGGCAGCACAACCCAAAATACCCAGTTCCTTAGATTGGAATTTATGGTTGGGTACAGCTCCTAAAAAGGATTATATTGATGGTCTTGTACCATTCAATTGGCGGGGCTGGTGGGATTATGGTACGGGTGCTTTAGGAGATATGGGTTGTCATATTATAGCTCCTGCATTTCAAGTGTTAGAGCCCGATTATCCTGTATCTGCAGAATGTAGTGTTGCGGCTTTTTATAATGCACCTTGGCAAAAGGTTTATAATCCGGATAGTTGCCCACCCGCATCACATGTTGTACTGCAATTTCCTGCGCATGATGGCAAACCTCCTTTTACAATGCATTGGTATGACGGTGGCATTCAACCTGAAAAACCGGAGGAATTAAACGGAGTTGATATGATGGGTGATGGAGGAAACGGAACTTTATTTATTGGTACAAAAGGAAAAATGATGTGTGGTACTTATGGGGCTAATCCACAGCTACTGCCTGTATCCAAAACCTTAGAAACTACTGTACCACAAACCATAGTAAGAGTGCCTGGCGGGGATAATGGGCACTACGCAGCATGGGTTGAAGCATGCATAGCAGGATATGGCAGCAAAGCTGCAAATGAGCTGAGCAGTAGGTTTGATGTATCTGGCCCTCTTACAGAATCTGTGCTGATGGGCAACCTTGCATTGCAGAGTTATGATTTGCGTACAAAGACAAAAAATGGTTGGGATTTTCCGGGTAGAAATATTCAACTGAAATGGGACGGACCAAATATGCAGGTCACCAATTTTGAAGCAGCAAATGCATTTGTAAAAAGAACTTACAGTGAGGGCTGGAGTTTATAATTTCGGGTGTAATAAAGATAAAAATCAAACAATAGCGGTTGTTTTAAATTGACTTAAATCACATTAAAAAATGCATACAATTTTACACCCTTGGCATGGGGTACCTTATGGAGATGAAGCACCAAGATTTGTAAATGCTGTGGTAGAAATACCGCAAGGTAGCAGGTGTAAATATGAAATAGATAAAGACAGTGGTTTACTCAAATTAGATCGGGTTATCTATTCTTCATTTTACTATCCTATGAATTATGGTTTTATACCCCGCACTTATGGCGGAGATAAAGACCCTTTAGATATCCTCATTATATCATCAATGCCAGTGCAAGCACTTACACTAATGGAAGCCAAAGTAATAGGTGTAATGCAGATGGTGGACAGTGGTGATGCTGATGATAAAATAATTGCAGTAAGTGCCAATGACCCCGGTGTAAACCACTATAATAATATTGAAGAACTACCCAAACATTTTTTTGATGAACTACGTCACTTTTTTGAAGAGTACAAAAAATTAGAAAACAAAACCGTGGTAGTAGAAGAGTTTGGAGATAAAGCAACTGCACTAAAAATTGTACAAGCTGCAATAGATTATTATGTAGAATGCTTTGGGGAGCGATAAAAATGTATCAGCATATAGTTCATGAATACCTGTATTTAGTTTACAGATATATTTTTGTTTGATCTGTATTATAATTGTTTTGTAAAGGATATGCATATCAACTTATCAATGATTTCCATCAGTATTTTGTCATTTCAGTGCAGTTTCCCAAAATAAATTTGGTTTATAATGTTCTATTTTTCTTTTTTGAGAAGTTTTAAAAAATGAAATACACTTACAGAATTTTAGTATTGGTATCTTCGATTGCAATTTCATCCTGCTCAAAAAACGAAATTAGTCCCTTTGATAAATTGTCAGATTTAACTAAAGAGGTAATTTCCCAACCCACTTTGCAAGAATTAAAACAAGGACAAGCATTACTCTCAGTATCGGAAAGAGAAACTTTATGGAAAACGAAACTCAATTTTATACTTGAAAATAAATCGGAAGATTTCAATTTAGAGCAAAGAAATATTATACTTCAAATAAAAAATTTTAGAAGTACTGATTTAGTTACACCAATTTTAGTTGATTAATAAAAACCGGCT